>NZ_LABX01000163.1 GCF_001043915.1 Methylobacterium aquaticum
GTCTGGGCCAGGGCGGGACCGGCAGCCAGCACGGCGGCGAGGGCCAAAGCGCGCGGCAGGGCGCGGGTCAGGCGGGGAAAACGGGTCATCGGGACGCTCCGATCGTGCCGCCCAGGGGTCGGGCTTCGGTTCCCGAGCGGCAGGGCCATCATGCAGCCTCCGCCGTTGAACGGCGGCTTAATGGATGGAGGCGGGGCACGAGGTCTTGAGGAAAGGCTTTGCTTTGAGGTCAGGTTTCTTGCGCCGCTCCCCTAGCCAGGGCGGCGCGTCTCCTCTATAGACCGCGCTCCGATCAGGATCGCGACGCGCGCGGCGGCTCCGCCCGGGGCAGCCTCGCGCCTGTTTTGTTGCACGGGAAGTAGTTTCAATGGCCGTTCCGAAGCGAAAGACCTCTCCGTCGCGGCGCGGCATGCGCCGTTCCGCCGATGCCCTCAAGGCCCCGACCTATGTCGAGGACAAGGATTCCGGCGAGCTGCGCCGCCCGCACCACATCGACCTGAAGACCGGCATGTATCGCGGTCGCCAGGTGCTGAAGGTCAAGTCCGACGCGTGATCCGGCGTGGCGGCGCTCATGGCGCCGCCGATGACCGGCACGGGATGACGGCGCCCCTCGCGGGCGCCGTTCTCGTTTGGGCGACCGGATGAGGGGATCGCGGGCTCGATTGTCAACGGTTGTCCCCCGGACGGCCGTGAGGGCCGCCCGCCGTCACTTCATGTTGGCGTCGACGATCCGGCCGAACTCGCCCGAGGCTTTGGTCAGGTGGAGCCACTGGTCGACATAAGCCTTGAACACCGTGTCGCCGCGCGGCAGCAGGAAGCCCATCTCGCCGTACTGGAGCGGTTGGTCGGGATTCACCGCGCACAGGCCCGGATGCAGCTTCTCCTGGAGCTTCACCTCGACGGACTCGGCGACCATGACGTCGGCGCGCTTGTCCGCGATCTCCTGCCAGATGATCCGGTTGTCGGGGAAGAGCTGGATCTGCGCCTTGGCGAGGTTGGCGCGGGCAAACCGCTCATTCGTCCCGCCGGGATTGACGACGACGCGGGTCGAGGGCTGGTTGATCGCTTCCGTCGTCTGGTACTTGGCCACGTCCTCGCACCGCACGATCGGCGCCTTGCCGTTCACGAGGTACATCTCGCTGAAGAAGACCTCGCGCTGGCGCGGCAGCGTGACGGAGATGCCGCTCATCGCGATGTCGCACTGGCTCTTGAAGTCGGCGAGCAGATTCGACCACTTGGTCTGGATGAAGACCGCCTCGGCATCGAGCGACTTGGCGAGCGAGCGGCCGAGATCGATGTCGATGCCGACGAAGTCGTTGGCGCCATCGGCGCGATACGAGAACGGGCGGTAATCGCCGGTCGTGCAGACCTTCAGGACCTTGCGCTCGATGACCTGGTCGAGGCGTGACGGCCCCTCGGCGGCCAGGACCTGCGTCGCCGCGAGCGCCAGCACCGCGCCGGCCACCAGCCGCGCCATCGACGATACCCCATCCATGAATCCCGCCATGAATCCCGCCATGAATCCCGCTCCCCGTCACACGCATCCTGCGAGACGGAACCGTAAGGAGGCGGATGGCGACCGTCCAGATTGGCGCGCGGGCCCGTGCATGCAGGGCGAGGGTCGGGACGGGCCACGCCCAGGCAGCCCGGGTGCCGCCCGCCATCCGTGGCGCAGGACCGGGCGCGATCACGCCGCGGCCGCCTCCGCCCTCGAACCGCATCGGCAAACATCCAGGCATCATCGTCCAGATCACCGCTGAGGCGATACTTCCGGCGCAGGCGCAGTCGAGCGACCTGCGAGCGTTTCTGTTTGTTTCGACTCAGATTAGAATGATACAAAACAAGAAAATCGGGTTTGAAAGCCGCGCACGCCTCGCCTAAGACGGCGACCATCGGACGATGCGAGCGAGGACTCCCCCATGGCAGACGGATCCACCTTCGTGCAGGCGTTCACCATCCTGTTCCGGGAAGGGCTGGAGGCGCTGCTGGTGGTGGCGGCGCTCGCGGCGTTCCTGCGCCGGGCCGGCGCCGCGGAGAAGATCCGCCCGGTCTATGCCGGGGCCGGCCTCGCGGTGCTGGCGAGCTTCGGGATGGCCTGGGTGTTCGAGGCGTTCTTCGACGGGAACCACAACGACCTGATCGAGGCCGGCGTCATCATGGTCGCCGCCGTGCTGATGTTCACGATGAGCGGCTGGCTGTTCCTGCGCCAGGACCCGGCGGCCTGGAAGGCCGAGATCAACCGCATGGCCGCGCGGGCGATGACCGCCGGGACGCTCCTGTCGCTCGCCGGTATCGCCTTCCTGGCGGTCTTTCGCGAGGGCGCCGAGACGGTGCTGTTCCTGCACGCCCTGGCGCGCACCGCCGGCGGCTTCGATGCCTCGCTCCTCGGCGGCCTGACGGTCGCCGCGGCCGCGCTCGCGGTGGTGTTCGTGGCGATGCAGTGGCTGGCGCTCCGGCTGCCGCTGCGCCCGGTCTTCCTGCTCACCTCGGCCTTCCTGTTCGTCATGGGCCTGCGCATGGTCGGGGCGGCGATCCAGGAATTGCAGGAGCAGGTGCTGGTGCCGGTGCACAATGACGGCGTGCCGGATCTCGTCACCACCCTCGGCTTCAACGGCAGTTGGGAGGCCCTGGCCGTGCAGGGCGGGATCGTGCTCTGCGCCCTCGTCTGGCTCGTGATGCAGCGTGCCCGTCCGGCCGCCGCCGTGGGGCGCCCGCCCGTTTCCGCCTGAGGACCGCCCGAAATCCTGCATCCGCGGCGGTACCGCCCGGCTCCGGCCTGGCGTAAGGGACGAGGGCGCCCGCCCCGCAGGGCCGGGGCGGCGCGACCGCGCCGGGAGGCTCCCTTGTCCGACACCCTCACGCTCTACTACTCGCCGGGCGCCTGCTCGCTCGCGCCCCACATCGCGCTCGAAGAGACCGGCGTGCCGTTCGAGGCGGTGCGGGTCGATTTCGCCAGCGGGGAGCAGCGCGGCGGCCGCTACCTCGCGATCAACCAGAAGGGCCGGGTGCCGGCGCTCGCCGAAGGCGAGTGGGTGCTGACCGAGAACCCCGCCATCCTGCGCTACATCGCGCGCAAGCACCCGCAGGCGGGCCTGTGGCCGGAAGACCCGCGGGACGAGGCGCGGTGCGCCGAGTGGCTGGCCTGGATGTCCTCCACCATCCACCCGGCCTATGCCCATATCCGCCGGGCCGAGCGCTACGCCGGCGATCCGGCGGCGATCGAGGACGTGAAGGCCAGGGGCCACGAGACCTGCGCCGATCTGTGGACGATGATCGAGGTCGGGCTCTCCCGCGGTGGCTGGGCCGCCGGCGAGCCGTACAGCGTCGCCGATCCCTATCTGCTGGTGTTCTGGCACTGGGGCCGCGGCCAGGTGCTGGGCTACGACATGGCGCGCCAGTTCCCGTACTGGACCGATCACGCCCGCCGCATGGCCGAGCGTCCCGCTGTGCAGCGCGCCTTCGCCCGCGAGGGACTGCCGCTCCCGGCGTGAGGCGTCGGGCGGCGGCCGTCGCCCCATCCGGAGGCTGCCTCCGGGCGGGGATGCGCGGGCGCCCCTTCGGCACCCGCACCATTCGTTGCCGCGTCCGGAACGGACCAGTCATGTGCGCGTTCGCGCGCATCCCCCCTTCCTTGAGGCGAATCACGCCGCTACAAGCCGCCGGTCGCACGGCCGCTCCAGCGCCCGGAGCGTTCGCAATTCTCGCCATCTGTACAAGGGGGAGCCGCCATGCGGGTCTATTACGATCGTGACGCCGACATCAATCTGATCAAGGGCAAGAAGGTCGTCATCGTCGGCTACGGCAGCCAGGGCCATGCCCATGCGCTGAACCTGCGCGACTCGGGCGTCAAGGACGTGGTGATCGCGCTCCGCAAGGGCTCGGCCAGCGCCAGGAAGGCGGAGGCCGAAGGTTTCAAGGTGATGGAAGTCGCCGACGCCGCCCGCGAGGCCGACGTCGTCATGATGCTGACCCCCGACGAGTTGCAGGGCGAGATCTACCGCGACTCGCTCCAGGGCAACATGAAGCAGGGCGCCGCCCTGCTGTTCGCCCACGGCCTCAATGTCCACTTCAACCTGATCGAGCCGCGCGCCGACCTCGACGTGCTGATGGTCGCCCCGAAGGGCCCCGGCCACACCGTGCGCTCGGAATACCTGCGCGGCGGCGGCGTGCCGACCCTGATCGCCATCGCGCAGGACGCGAGCGGAAACGCCCACGATCTCGGCCTGTCCTACGCCTCGGCCAATGGCGGCGGCCGCGCCGGCATCATCGAGACCACCTTCAAGGAAGAGTGCGAGACCGACCTGTTCGGCGAGCAGGTCGTGCTCTGCGGCGGCCTCGTCGAGCTGATCAAGGCCGGCTTCGAGACCCTGGTCGAGGGCGGCTACGCCCCCGAGATGGCCTATTTCGAGTGCCTCCACGAGGTGAAGCTGATCGTCGACCTCATCTACGAGGGCGGCATCGCCAACATGAACTACTCGATCTCGAACACCGCCGAGTATGGCGAGTACGTGACCGGCCCGCGCATCATCACGCCCGAGACCAAGGCCGAGATGAAGCGGGTGCTCACCGACATCCAGAACGGCACCTTCACCCGCAACTGGATGCTGGAGAACAAGGTCAACCAGACCTCGTTCAAGGCGACCCGCGCCCGCAATGCCGCCCACCCGATCGAGGAAGTCGGCGAGCGCCTCCGCGGCATGATGCCGTGGATCAAGGAGAAGGCCCTGGTCGACAAGGCCAAGAACTAACCAGTCTCAACGCCGCGGCCCCTCGGACGGGCCGCGGCTCACCCTGCGGACGCCGCGCGGACAACGCCTTCCGCGCGGCGTTTCGCGCGTCCGGGTCTGCCGGACCGCGCAAGTGGATCCGGCAACCGGCGCAGAAGCGGCGGCGCTGCCGGCCGCTGTGGCGAGATCTGCCACCCATCGGCGCGGTTCTTTCTGCCGCCATCCAGGATGAGGCGACGATTCCTGGGCCCTGTTTGGGAAAATTTAACATAGATTAAATGGGCAGTGACGTCGCGAGCACTCACAATGCTCCGCGATGAACGAGACGAAGAGATCGTCATTTGGCCCCGCTCGGGACGAGCGATCGACTGTCGAACCCGCCTTTCGCCGTGTCTCCGACCGCATCGAGACGGTCCGGGAGGCGTTCCGGCGGCCGCTCGGGTGGATCGATGACTCGGCACATCATCCCGGGGTGCTGCAAGGCGCCGCGGGCAACGTGCCGTTGACGCAAGGCAGGGCCGCGCGATCTCGCCGGCATGATCGATCATCCCGTCCTCTTCTGCCTGCACGTCCTCGGCGGCAGCGCCCGCATGTGGCGCCCCCTCGCGGAGCGTCTCGGGCCTCACCGGCGCTGCGTCGCCATCGACCTGCCGGGCTTCGGCGACGAAGCCGCGTCTCCGGGCGGCCCCGTCGCCGCCATGGCCGACCACGTCGCCGCCCATGTCCAGGCCGAGGCTCCGCCCGGGCCGTGGCTCCTCGTGGGCAACAGCATGGGGGCGAAGATCGCCCTGGCGCTCGCCCGCCGCAGCGAGGACGGCGATCCGGCGCTCTCCGGCCTTGCCGGGCTGGTGCTGCTGGCGGGCTCGCCGCCCGCACCTGAGCCGATGGCGGAGGAGCGCCGGCAGGCGATGATCGCCTGGGTCGATGCCGATCCGGAGACCCGCCGGCGGGAGGCCGAGGCTTTCGTGTCGGCCAATGTCGGCGCGCCGCTGCCGCCCGAGGATCACGCCCGGATGGTCGAGGACGTGCTGCGGGCCAATCCCCAAGCCTGGAAAGCCTGGCTCGCGAGCGGCGCCGACGAGGATTGGCGCGGGCGCATCGGCACCCTCGGCACCCCGGCGCTCGTGGTGAGCGGGGCACAGGACGGCGATCTCGGGCCGGAGGCACAGGCGGCTCTCACCCTGCCCCATCTCGCCCGTCATCGCCACGTCGTGGCGCCCGGCGCCGGCCACCTGCTGCCGCTGGAGCGGCCGGAGGAGCTGGCGGCGCTGATCCACGCCTTCCTGGACAACCCTCCCGAGACCACCGAGTCCCCAACCCTGCCGCCGGCTTTCGCGGCGCTGATGGGGTCGGACCGGGTCAATACCCGCCTGCGCACGACCCTGCGCGAGCGGATGCGCGAGCCGGACGGCCCGTTCTGCCTCAGGCCCGGCGAGCGCGCGACGCTCGCCGCCTGCCTCGACCGGGTGCTGCCGCAGCCCGGGCCAGGACGGATCGACCTCGCCCGCCGCATCGATGCCCGGCTCGCGACCGGCACCGGCGACGGCTGGCGCTTCGCCGCCCTGCCGCCGGACGCCGAAGCCTATTCCCGCGCCCTGCGGACCCTCGATGCGGCGGCCCGCGCGGCCCAGGGGCGTCCCTTTTCGGATCTCGACGGGCCCGACCAGGACGCGCTTCTCGATCACGCCGCCGCCGGACGCCTGCCGGCGGTTCCGGACGGGATCGCGCCGGAGCTGATGACCTGCTGGTTCGAGGAGCTGCGGGCCGAGGCGGTCCGCACCTGGCTCGCCCACCCGGCCGGCCTTGCGGCGATCGGTTTCACCGGCATCGGCGCCGGGGGCGACGATGCCGATGCGCTGCCAGGGTACCGCCTGACCGGCCTGAACGCGCGCGAATCCTGGGAAGGCCCGATCCTTGCGGCTGCGGGAGACGCCCGATGAACCTCCTTGGGCAGAACCGCTACGGCCTCGACGAGGTCGTCGACGCGGTCGTGGTCGGCACCGGGGCCGGGGGCGCGCCGCTCCTCGCCGAGCTGGCCGCGGCAGGGCTGTCGGTCGTGGCGCTCGAAGCCGGCCCCAACGTCGATCCGGCCGGGTACGGCTTCGACGAGACGCTGGCCGACGAGATCTACTGGACCGAGGAGCGCCTGAGCGGCGGCTCGACGCCGGAAGCCTTCGGCGGCAACAACAGCGGCACCGGGGTGGGCGGCTCGACCCTGCATTGGGGCGCCTTCGTGCCCCGGGCCGATCCGCGCGACTTCCGCCTCCACAGCGAGAGCGGCGAGGGTTGCGACTGGCCGATCGCGCAGGCCGAGCTGGTGCCGTTCTACGACCGCGTCGAGGCGTTCATCGGCACATCGGGCCCGACGCCCTATCCGTGGGACGGGGCCCGCCGCTTCCCGCTGCCGCCGGTTTTGCGCAACGGCCCGGCCGAGCTGATGGCCGCGGCGTGCAAGACACTCGGCATCACCGCCACCGACGCGCCCGCTGCGGTCGTCTCGCGCGACTTCACGCCCGGCGCCGACGTGCCGGAGCGCCGGGCCTGCATCCATTGCGGCTTCTGCCACCAGGGCTGCCGCACCCGCGCCAAGGCCAGCATGGACGTGACCTACCTGCCGCTCGCGGTGGCGCGCGGCGCCGAGATCCGCGCGGAGGCCCGGATGCACGGGGTCGAGCGCGACAAGGCCGGGCGGATCACCGCCGTGATCTACCGCAAAGGCGGGCGCGACCATCGCCAGCGTTGCGCCAACCTGATCCTGTGCGCCGGCGCCGTCGAGACGCCGCGGCTCCTGCTCCATCTCGATCTCGCCACCGGCAGCGGAGAGGTCGGCCGGAACTATATCGGCCACGTCGCCACCCAGGTCTGGGGCACCTTCCCGGACGAGGTCGGCATGAACCGGGGCTATCCGTCCTCGCTCATCAGCGAGGATTACACCCGTCCGAAGGGCGCCGACTTTGCCGGCGGCTACCTGATCCAGAGCCTCGGCGTCGAGCCGCTGACCTGGGCCAATTCGGTCGCCCGCGGCCGCGGCCTGTGGGGAACGGCGCTGACCGACTATCTGCGCGGCTACAACCGCGTCGCCGGCATCGGCATCAACGGCGAGACGCTGCCCTGCGACGCCAACGTCCTGACCTTGTCGGACGAGACCGACGCGCTGGGAATGCGCAAGGCCCATATCAGCTTCGGCTACGGGTCGAACGAGCACCGCCTCAACGCCCACGCCACCGCGGTCATGCGCGAGATCTGGGAGGCGGCGGGGGCCAGTGACATCTGGGTGCTGGACCGGGTCGCCCATACGCTCGGCACCTGCCGGATGGGACGAAGCCCCGACGCCTCGGTGGTCGATCCCGTCGGCCGCAGCCACGAGGTCGAAAATCTCTGGATCTGTGACGGCTCGGTCTTCCCGAGCTCGCTCGCGGCGAACCCGGCCCTGACCATCATGGCGCTGTCGCTGCGCACCGCCGGGGCGTTCCTGGGTTCCCGGCCATCCCGCTGAAATGCCGCAAGGGAGGGTTGCCCCGGGCGGGCTGTCCGGCCCGACACCCGGCCCTAGCTTCTCCCCCATCGCGCGGTTCCAAGCGAAACCGCCAACCGCCCCGGCCACGACGCCGGGGTGGATCGACAAGCCCCACCGCGCCATCGGAACGGCCGTCCCCCGGCTCCGTTGTCGCGGGACATCGACGGAGTTGACCGACATGACGGAGTCCAAGGGCAAGACCGGCCAGCCGCGCCAGCATGGCACCCGCAACGGCACCGATTCGAACGCCAAGCGCGTCTCGATCGAGACGCTGAACGCGCGCCTCGCCGACGGCATCGACCTGGCGCTCGCCGTCAAGCAGGCGCATTGGAACCTGAAGGGCCCGCAATTCATCGGCATCCACGAGATGCTCGACGGGTTCCGCACCGAGCTCGACGACCTGAACGACAAGGTCGCGGAGCGGGCGGTACAGCTCGGCGCCACGGCGCTCGGCACCGCCTCGGTGGTCGCGGCCTCCTCGACGCTCAGCCCCTACCCGACCGACGTCTACGCCATCGCCGACCACATCTCGGCTCTGATCGACCGCTACGCGGCCTATGCCAACGCCGTGCGCGAGAATATCGACCAGACCGACGAGGCTGGCGATGCCGGCACCGCCGACCTGTTCACCGAGGTCTCCCGCGCCGTCGACAAGCAGCTGTGGTTCCTCGAGGCCCATGTCCAGGAGCCGACCGGGGCGATGCGCGACGGAGACGGCAAGGGCGCGCGCTGAGGCGGGCGGGTTCGGTTGCCGGGGCGGGTGGATTTGCCCACGCTCCGGCGGCTCTGAACGCCCACACCCCTCTGCCCGCATGGGGGACAGCACGTGTGGTTCGCCTCTCCCGCCATGGGGGAGGCATTTTTGTACGCCGAGACCGGTATCGACAGCGAAGCCGCGCTCGATGACGCGGGGTCATGAATCATACCAACGGTCCAAGATGCTGACGCATCGATTCGATCTCGGGCAAGCCCGAGATCGACGGGGCCGACAACTCATCTCGAATTGTCGATATCAAACCAAAGATTTTGCGGAAATTCGAGAACGGACCCAAAGGTCAGTTTCAACGACCGCTGGTATTCTGCGCCGGGCGGAGTGACGATGTCCGGCAATACCGCGCTGGTAATGCTCGGCTTTGCCTTGTTCGTCTCGGTGACGAGCATTGCCACACTGAGTGACGCCGCTGACCACTTCGAGCGTCGAGGCGGGGCGCACCGGCACCCCGCCCGTCGAGTCACCTGCGCTACATCGGCTCCGGGCCGCGCCCCATGGCGGCGACGCCGGTGCGCGAGACCTCGACCAGCCCCACCGACGCCATCAGCTTGACGAAGCGGTCGATCTCGTCGGTCGAGCCGGTCAGCTCGAACACGAACGAGGTCAGGGTCGCGTCGAGGGTGCGGGCCCCGAAGGCGGCGGCGAGCCGCATCGCCTCGACCCGGTGCTCGCCCTTGCCGGCCACCTTCACGAGAGCCAGCTCGCGCTCGAGCGAATCGCCCTGGAGCGTCAGGTCCACCACCCGGTGCACCGGCACCAGCCGGTCGAGCTGGGCCTTGATCTGCTCGATGACCGCGTTGGTGCCCGTCGTCACGATGGTGATGCGCGAGATGTGCCGAGCTTCCTCGGTCTCCGACACCGTCAGGCTCTCGATGTTGTAGCCGCGGCCCGAAAACAGGCCGGCGATGCGGGCGAGCACGCCGGGCTCGTTGTCGACGATGACCGCCAGGGTGTGGCGGTTCACCGGCTCGACGCGGACCGGATCGGGATAATGGGTGTTCATGGCGTTCATCGTCTCAACCCTGCCCGTTCAGACCAGCATCTTGCCTTCGTCGGAGATCACGTCGCCCAAGTCAGCCCCGGTCTCGCCGAGGTAGTCCGAAAGCAGCATCTCGTTATGGGCCTTGCCCGACGGGATCATCGGGAAGCAGTTCTCGGTCTTGTCGACGATGCAGTCGAAGATGACGGGGCCGTCATAGTCCAGCATCTCGGCGATCGCCGCGTCGAGGCTGCCCGGATCGGAGCAGCGGATGCCCTTGGCACCGTAGGCTTCGGCGAGCTTGACGAAGTCGGGCAGGCTCTCCGAATAGCTCTCGGAGTAGCGCGAGCCGTGCAGCAATTGCTGCCACTGGCGCACCATGCCCATGTATTCGTTGTTGAGGATGAAGATCTTGACCGGCAGGCGATACTGCACCGCGGTCGACATCTCCTGGATGTTCATCTGGATCGAGGCTTCGCCGGCGATGTCGATCACCAGGGCGTCGCGATGGGCAAGCTGGGCGCCGATCGCCGCCGGCAGACCGTAGCCCATGGTGCCGAGGCCCCCCGAGGTCATCCAGCGGTTCGGCTCGTCGAACTTGTAATACTGGGCCGCCCACATCTGGTGCTGGCCGACCTCCGTGGTGACGTAGGTCTCGCGCCCCTTGGTCGCCTCGTAGAGGCGCTGGACCGCGTATTGCGGCTTGATGGTGGTGCCCGACGGCCAGTAGCCGAGGCATTCGCGCGCCTTCCAGCCGCGGATCTTCGACAGCCACTCGGTCAGGCGGCCCCTGTCGGGCTCCGGCGTCACCGCCCGCCACTCGCGCAGCATGTCGCCGAGCACCGAGGCGCAGTCGCCGACGATGCCGATATCGGCCTTGACGGTCTTGTTGATCGAGGAGGCGTCGATGTCGACGTGGATCTTCTTGGAGAAGGGCGAGAAGGCGTCGAGCCGGCCGGTGATACGGTCGTCGAAGCGGGCGCCGATGCACACCATGACGTCGCATTCGTGCATCGCCAGGTTGGCCTCGTAGGTCCCGTGCATGCCGAGCATGCCGAGGAACTGCGGGTCCGAGCCCGGAAAGGCGCCGAGGCCCATCAGCGTCGAGGTGACCGGGAAGCCGGTGGCGCGGGCCAATTCCCGCAGCAATTCCGAGGCTTCCGGCCCCGAATTGATGACGCCGCCGCCGGTATAGAAGACCGGGCGGCGCGCGCCGGCCATCAGCGCCACCGCGGCGCGGATTTTTTCGGGGTCGCCTTGCGTCTGCGGGTTGTAGGTCTTGTGGCTGTTGTCGATCGGGCGGCGGTAGAGGCCGCTGGCGAACTGGATGTCCTTCGGCAGGTCGACGACCACCGGGCCGGGCCGGCCATGCGAGGCGACGTAGAACGCCTCGTGCAGGATGCGCGGCAGGTCGTCGATCGATTTGACCAGGTAATTGTGCTTGGTGCAGCTGCGGGTGATGCCGACCGTGTCGCATTCCTGGAATGCGTCGGAGCCGATCAGGTGGGTCGGCACCTGGCCGGTGATGCAGACGAGCGGGACCGAATCGAGCAGCGCGTCGGTGAGGCCCGTGACGATGTTGGTGGCGCCCGGCCCCGAGGTGACCAGCACGCAGCCGACCTTGCCCGACGAGCGGGCATAGCCCTCGGCCGCGTGGACCGCGCCCTGCTCGTGGCGGACCAGGATGTGCTTCACCGACTCCTGGTGGAAGAGCGCGTCGTAGATCGGCAGCACCGCGCCGCCCGGATAGCCGAACAGGGTGTCGACCCCCTGATCCTGAAACGCCCGGATCACCATCTCGGCGCCCGTCATGACCTCGCCCGCACTCATCGTCACGCTCCCGCTCTTTGCTCTCGTCCGCGCTCTCGGGTTCGTTTCGGCAACAAAAAAGGGCCCCGAAGGACCCTTGCATGCGCCACCCTTGGGATGCCGGGCTGTCTTAAGCCCGCCCCGTCGGTGGCGCTTCCGCTACAATCAGGACTGCACGCATGCTGTCGAAAGCCTGCCCTTGAGAGAGTGGCGCGGACCCTACGCCCCGCATCGGGCAGGGTCAACCGGTTTCAAACCGGCCTTTCGGGCCGCTCATCAGGAGGGCCGCGGTGGCCGGTCCCGGCGCGGCCACGTCCAGCGGTTGTCCTCGCCCATCGGCGCACACCGCCGATCGTGGCTTGACAGGCGCCGCGACGCATCCTTAGCTGCTGGCATTGCGACCGCTATGCGGTGTGCGGCACCCGCGCTGATTGCCCCATCCTTATACTTAAGGGGCAGTTGCCTCGTTCGTGGCGGCTTTTCTCGCAAGTGATTCTTTTCGTGCGGCCGTACCGCACCTTCAAGGATAAATGATGCCCAATCCCCCACGCAGCGCCCTGTTCATCGATGGCGCCAACATCTACGCCACCACCAAAGCCCTCGGCTTCGACATCGATTACCGCAAGCTGCTCGCCGATTTCCGGGCGCGCGAGAATCTGGTCCGCGCCTTCTATTACACGGCCCTGGTCGAGGACCAGGAATATTCCTCGATCCGGCCGCTGATCGACTGGCTCGATTACAACGGCTACCGCGTCGTGACGAAGCCGGTGAAGGAGTTCACCGATTCGACCGGCCGCCGCAAGATCAAGGGCAACATGGACATCGAACTGACGATCGATGCCATGGAGCTGAGCCCCTATATCGACCACATGGTGCTGTTTTCCGGCGATGGCGACTTCAAGCCGCTGGTGGCGGCGATGCAGCGTCGGGGCGTGCGGGTGACCGTGGTCTCGACGGTGCAGACCCAACCGCCGATGGTCGCCGACGAGCTGCGCCGCCAGGCCGACGACTTCGTCGACATCGTGCAGCTGATCCCGCGCATCGGCCGCGACCAGGGCGAGCGGCCGGCGCGCGCGCCGCGCGCCCTTGGGCCGGACGGCCCGCGCGATCTGGCTCCCCGGGATCCGGGCGAGCGGGCGCCGCGCGCGGCCGTGAACCTCGAGAACCGCTACGGCATCCGCCAGCCCGACGAGGACGACGCCGAGGATTGATCCCGGCCCCGGCGCGGACATCACCGATGGAGTCCGGCCCGACGGAGCCGCCGGGCCGCTTTCGTGACCGGGGAGACGGCCCGTGGCGGATGAGGATGGCGCGCAGGAACCATCGCAGGACGACCGCAAGGCGCGCGACGGCGTCTCCTGGTGGGATCTGCTGGATCTGGTCGAGATCGTGGTCTGGATCGGGCGCGGGATCTGGGCCCTCTGCGCGCTGATCGCGAGCGTATTCGTGGATTAGAGCATTTTCCGACGAAGTGGATACCGTTTGGTCGCAGAAAATGCGGCACAATCAAAGAGCTGGAGAAGCTTCGCGATTGCAACGCGATCGTGAAGCGCTCTACCGGGGGGCACCCGGCTGCTGGCGCCCCGGGCTCAGCCGCCGGCCCGGGCCAGGGCCGCGAGGCCGTTGCGGGTCTCGACCGGCGCAGTCCAGCCCAGGGCCTCGAGGCCCGCCGCGCGGACGACGAGGGAGCCGGTCAGGCGCTCGCGCAACGCGCCGCGTCCCGTCAGCGCCAGGGCCGCGTCGAGGAGCGCTTGCGGCACCGGAACTAGGCCCGGGCGGCGATCGAGGCCGGCGCGCAGGGCCGCGATCATCTCCGGCACGCGCAGCGGTTCGGCCTCGCCGACGACGAGCGGGCGGCGCAAGGTTCCGGGCGCCCGCAGGACCGCATCGACGGCATCGCTCAGGGACTCGACCGAGACCAGCGAGCGCCGCCCGGCGAGGCCGCCGAGGGGGAGCGGGTAGGGCGCCCGGGCGAGCCGCATCAGCGCCGCCATGTTGCCGGTCTGGCCAAGGCCATAGACCAGCACCGGCCGCAAGGAGACGTGATCGATGTCGATCCCCGCCAGCGCCTCCTCGGCGGCGAGCTTGGAGCGGCCATAGGCGTCGGTCGGGGCCGGGGCATCGGCCTCGGTGAGGATGCCGGCCGCGGAGGGGCCGGATTGGGCCCGGATCGAGGACAGGAACACGAAGCGGCGCACGCGCGCCCTCGCCGCCGCCTGGGCGAGGCCGCGCGTCGCCTCGGTGTTGAAGGTCCGGTAATCATCCTCCGGCGCCCCCGACATCGCGTGGGCGAGGCCGGCCGAATGCACCACCGCATCGGCGCCGGTGAGCGCCGCCGCCATGTTCTGGGGCCGGGCAAGATCGCCCACCACCGCGCCGCTGATCCCGGGCGGCAGCTCCACCGGCCGGCGCAGCAGCACCCGCACGCGGTAGCCCCGGGCGCCCAAGGCTGCCAGGAGATGGCGGCCGATGAAGCCGGTCGAGCCGGTGAGGGCGACGAGGGGAGCGGTCATGTGGCGGCGTTCCGGATCGCGGGCAGGGAAAAGAGCCGGAGCAGGCCGGCGACGAGCCCGCCGCCGAGGGCAAGCGCGACGAGGGAGGTCGTCCAGCCGGGCACCGCGAGCGTCGCGGCGGTGAGGAGCGCCAGGGCGAGGTTGAGGACGAAGACCGATCCGACCACGAAGGGCACGGAGCGGCCGTTCGCGGTGGCGCGCTGGTAGAAATGGCTGCGATGCGCCTGCCAGACCGGCTCGCCGGCAAGCGCACGACGGCCGAGGGTCAGGGTCGCGTCGGCGAGGGAGTAGAGCGGCAGCAGGATCGCGGCGGCCAGGCCTCCCTCGCCGCCCTGCCCGGCCAGCCGGTAGAGCAGCCAGGCGACGACGAGGCCGATCGGCAGCGATCCGACATCGCCGAGGAAGAGCCGCGCCACCGGCCGGTTGAACGGGGCAAATCCGAGAAGCCCGCCGAGGAGCGCCGCCGCCACCAGGGTCGCCTCCTCCGGAAGATGGCCGGCGAGACCGAAGGCCAGGAGAGCGCCGAGAATCGGCACCATCTCGGCCACGGTCATCCAATCGAGCCCGTCCATGAAATTCGTGAGGTTGACGAACCACAGGCCGGCCAGGATCGCGAGGGTGCGTTCGAGCCAGAGCGGGACGTCAGGCACCAGTTGCCCGCCGGTGGCTGTGAGCACCAGCACCACGCAGGCCGCCTGAAGCGGCAGGCGCGCAACCACCGAGAGCGGCCGGATGTCGTCGATGGCGCCGACGAGCGCCAGGGCGAGCGTGCCGATGGCGAGGGCGACGACTTGGGCCGGGGGCGTCCCGGCCAGCAGGAAGACGGCCGTGAGCGCCGCCGCCACGACGGCGATGCCGCCGCCCTGCGGAGTCGGGATCCGGTGGCTCGACCGGGCGTTCGGCCGGGCGAGGGCATAGCGCTGGAGCAGCGGGCGCAAGGCGACGATCAGCCCGGCCGACAGGGCGGTAGCGAGGGGAACGGCGACGAGGGGGGTGAGCGGCATGCGGCGGGTGCGGACGGGACGGTTGCGCCACCCCTACCCTACCCGCCGTGCGGCAGCCAGACGGCGGCGCGTGCTGGCGAGGCGAACGGCTTGCCGGCCGGCGATGGCGGAGCGCGAGCGCCCGGAGTCCGGGCGGAGCGGTCGCGGCCCCGGGATGACGGGGAGATAGAAGGATCTGTCCTTCCGGGAAACCACCTCCTGCATTGATCCCTCGAGAGCAAAACACGTCGTCGCGGGCGCCCATGTCACACAATATTCATACAAGACAGACAATAATGTTAAATATAAATTTCGCGATCGCGACTCGCCATGGCACAGCATCTCAGGGTCGGAGTCAAATGGATCGCGGCCTACAGCGCCGCCACGATCATCTCGATTTCACCGTCCTGGTCTGAATCCAGGATCACGACCCAGGACGGGATGGTGATTATGGGCGAGATTGAGAATTCGCAGTCGGATCCTTACGTTGTCCGGACCCGTTACGGCACCGTCCGGATTCCGCAATCGTCGGTCAGGCAAGTCGAGTCCGTCGCGTCACCTTTGGGGGCGGCCTGCACGGCGCCACGCTGCGATCCGTCGAATGCCGACGCACGGCCTTTGCGGATCGTCGGGTCGAACACCATCGGCGCGGAGCTGGTGCCGAGCCTGCTGGAAGCCTATGCGCGGGGCTTGCGCGTCGACGATGTCCAGTGGCTCGACGGGCGAACACCCGAAGACCGCACCCTCATCGCCAAGGGTGCGGCCGGACCGGTCCTGCGGGTGGAGGTGGCGTCGCACGGGTCCGGGACGGCGCCGACCGCCCTCGCGGAGGGCAAGGCCGATCTCGGCATGATGTCGCGCGAGATCAGCAAGGACGAGTTGGCCAAGACCGCCGCTGCGGGCCTTGGAGACCTGGGCGCGCCGACCCAGCAGCACGTCGTCGCTCTCGACGGGTTGCTGGTGCTCGTCCATCGCGACAATCCTCTCTCGCGTCTGACGCTCGAAGACATCGCCGCCATCTTCGCCGGCGAGAAGACCGATTGGTCGGCGTTCGGCGGCAAGCCGGGGCCGATCACCCTGTACCGGCGCGCCGACAAGTCCGGAACGCTCGACACCTTCACCGCGCTCGTGATGAAGAAGCGCAAGATCGCCGCAAGCGCCAAGGCGTTCGAGTCGTCGGTCGAGCTGTCGGACGCGGTCGCGGCCGATCCGGGTGGCATCGGCTTCGTGGGCATTGCGTATGGACGCAATGCCAAGACGGTCTCGATCTCCCTCGAATGCGGGCTCAACTACACGCCGAGCGAGTTCTTAGTGAAATCGGAGGAATATCCGCTGTCGCGCCGCCTCCTGCTCTACAACGCCGCGAGCGCCTCCCATCCGCACCTGACCGACTTCGTCGAATTCGCCCTGTCCGACAAGGCGCAGCCGATCATCTCCCGCAGCCAGTTCATCGATCTCAGGATCGACGAGTCCGAGGACAGCTATGCCGACCGGCGGGTGTCCGAGGCGGCGCGCGACGTCGCGCAGGACCACACCCGTCTCGGACGGTTCGCCCGGGACCTCACTGGTGCGCGGCGTCTGTCCGTGACCTATCGCTTCCGAACCGCGGGGGCCGACCTCGATTCGAAGGCCGTGCGCGACATCGATCGCCTCGCCGAGTACCTCAAGCGCCCGCGCAACCTCCGGCGTCGCATCCTCGTCCTCGGCTATGCCGACTCGCGGGGCACCACGCAGCGCAAGATCGCGCTGTCCGAGCGGCGCGCGGCGACGGTCGCACAGGCGCTCACCGCCCGCGGAGTCCCATCCACGCAGCTCGCCGTCAGTGGCCTCGGCTCCTTCGCGCCAGTCGCGTGCGACGGGTCGACCAACGTGCCGAACGAGGACGGTCTGCGCCGGAACCGGCGCGTCGAGATCTGGATCAAGTGAACGCGGCGCGTGCCTGAGATCCGCCGCGCGATCGGCCAGAGCCTCACCCGATCAGGGTGAGATCGAGCGCTCTGGTGTTGCAGCGATGTCGGCGACGAGCCGGTCTCCACGGCACTCGGACAATGCTCTAAGGAGCAAGCAAGATATCCCCGCGGGACACACGCCGTGCGGGCCCGCCTTCGCCACAGGCAATCGCCGAGAAGCCGCCCCGGCGCTCGACGCGGAACATGCCGCGGCGCACCGACCAGATCTCGAAGAGCGGTGCGGCACTCGCGCCGTCGCCGCAATAACGGTCGGCGTTCAGACCGGATCCGGAGGGGCCGGGATCGAACACGACGTGATACGGGAGGCGGCCGCGCGGCGGCAGCGCACCGAGGGCGACCGTGTAGAGATCGACGTTCCGGCCCGGACCTAGCGGCAGGGACGCGAACCGGCCGACGCCGCGGCACGACCCCGACCGCTCGATCCAGGTGCAGGTGGGCGGGCGATCGGGCAGGACGGCTTCGTCGATCTGGAGCGAGAGCGGCGCCTCGCCATTCCAGACCAGCACGACCTTGAGGACCTGCTGCAAGCCCGGGACGTCGACGCGGACCTCACGGTCGCGCCCGTCGCCCGCTTGCCACCGGATCGGCGCTGGATCGCTGAAGAGCGGCATGATCGTGCCGAGCCGCCCGTCGGCATCGAATTGCGCCACCCGCTCCAGATGGTCGGTCCGGAAACGCAAGGTTGCGCCGGCACGGCACGGGTTCCAGATACGGATCTCGACCAGGCCATCCTCGGCCCGGGAGGGGATCTCGACGCGCTCCTCGCAGGCCCGAGACGGCTTGTCGTCATCGTGGTCCGCGCTGCCCGACCGGACATCGAGCGACAGGCCGGCGACACGGTCGTGCGTCCGGATGGCGGCGGCCGGTCCCGCGCCGAGGAGCAGCGGCGCGGTCAGGACCAGGCCGCGCAGGGCACCGATCGATCGTCTGCCGTTCAGCGTGGCCGTCATCCGGGCCACGTGTCTGGTGACCATGCCGAGAGCCTTGCCGGTTTGCCAGGAGCGTGGTGCCGTCCAGACCACGCGGCGGGAGCGGGAGCCCTCCGCGTGGCTTCACGAGACGATAGCGCCCAACCGTGACGGCTCTAAGAGACTCGGCAGGACCAACCTGCGCGAGGCCCGCGAGTGCCGCCGTCAGAACACCTCTTCCCGCCGCGGTTCCGCGGCCGAAGCCTCACGCTTCGCGATCGACCGCTCGACCACCTTGGCAAGGCCGACCATGATCGTGTCGAGGGCGTAGTCCTTCGGGGTGTAGATCGCGGCCACGCCCATGTTCTTCAGCACCAGCTCGTCCTCCGGCGAGATGATGCCGCCGACGACGACCGGGATGTGGTCGAGCCCTTCCTGGCGCAGGCGCGCCCGGACCTCGCGCACCAGCGGCACGTGCGAGCCCGACAGGATCGACAGGCCGATGATGTGGGCATTGCGCTCGCGGGCCTTGGCGACGATCTCGGACGGGGTCTGGCGGATGCCGTCATAGGTCACGTCGAAGCCGACGTCGCGGGCGCGGAGCGCGATCTGCTCGGCGCCGTTCGAGTGGCCGTCGAGGCCGGGCTTGCCGACGACGAGCCGCGGCGTCTCGCCCAGCCGCTCGCCGAGATCGGCGATGAGCAGCCGGGCCTCCTCGGCGGCTCCCGAGGTGACGGTCTCGGGGGTGACGCCGGTGGGGGCGCGGTACTCGCCGAAGACCTGGCGCAGGCGCTCGCCCCATTCGCCGGTGGTCACGCCGGCCTTGGCGCAGGCGATCGAGGCCGGCATGACGTTGCGGCCCTCGCGGGCCGAGGCTTCCAGCGCGTCGAGCGCCGCCGCCACGGCCGCCGCATCGCGCTGCGAGCGCCAGGTCTTGATGCGGTTCTGCGCCTCCATCTCGACGGTCTCCGAGACGGTGAAGATGGCACCGTCGCCGGCGGTGAGCGGCGAGGGCTCGCCGTTCTGGAACTTGTTGACGCCGACCACCACCTGCTCGCCGCGCTCGATCGCGGCGATGCGCCGGGCGTTCGATTCGACCAGCGCCCGCTTCATCAGCCCGGTCTCGATCGCCGTCACGGCGCCGCCGAGCGCCCCGATCCGGGCCAGCTCCGCCCGGGTCTCGCTTTTCAGCGCCTCGACCTTGGCGTCGATGACGACCGAGCCGTCGAAGATGTCGTCGTATTCGAGCAGGTCGGTCTCGAAGGCGAGGATCTGCTGCATCCGCATCGACCATTGCTGGTCCCAGGGGCGCGGCAGGCCGAGCGCCTCGTTCCAGGCCGGCAGCTGCACCGCGCGGGCGCGGGCGCGCTTGGACAGCGTGACGGCCAGCATCTCGATCAGGATACGGTGAACGTTGTTCTCGGGCTGCTGCTCGGTCAGCCCGAGCGAGTTCACCTGCACGCCGTAGCGAAAGATGCGCTTGCGGGCGTCGGTGATGCCGTAGCGGTCGCGGGTGATCTCGTCCCAGAGATCGCAGAACGCCCGCATCTTGCAGATCTCGGTGACGAACCGCATGCCGGCATTCACGAAGAACGAGATGCGGCCGACCACGTCGGCGAAGCTCTCCTCGTCGAAATCGGGATCGTCCCGCACCGTGTCGAGCACCGCGATGGCCACCGCCAGCGCGTAGGACAGTTCCTGGACCGGCGTCGCCCCCGCCTCCTGGAGGTGGTAGGAGCAGACGTTCATCGGGTTCCACTTCGGAACCTGGCTCGTCGTGAACAGGATCACGTCCTTGGTGAGCCGCAACGACGGCCCGGGCGGGAACACGTAGGTGCCCCGCGACAGGTATTCCTTGATGATGTCGTTCTGGGTCGTGCCCTGGAGGGCCGAGAACGGCGCCCCCTGCTCCTCGGCCACTGCGAGGTACAAGGCCAGCAGCCAGGGGGCCGTGGCGTTGATGGTCATCGAGGTGTTCATCTGGGACAGCGGGATGTCCTGGAACAGGGTCCGCATGTCGCCGAGATGCGCGATCGACACGCCGACCTTGCCGACCTCGCCGCGGGCGAGTTCGTGGTCGGGGTCGTAGCCGGTCTGGGTCGGCAGGTCGAAGGCGACCGAGAGGCCGGTCTGCCCCTTGGCGAGGTTGCCGCGGTAGAGCGCGTTCGACTCCGCCGCCGTCGAATGGCCCGCATAGGTGCGGATGATCCACGGCTTGTCCCGCTTGACGTCCGGCTCGCCCATCTGCGCCCTCGTCCCTCGTTGTCCGGCTGTGCCCGCGGGCCCGGATGCCCGCCGCAAGCCAGAATGGTAACCGTACCCGGCTTGACCGTCACCCATGACGTAAGGCCGACAAGTCTGCCACGTCGCCAAAAGGGCTATTGAGGCCCTTTGGAACGGCGCTAGAATCCACGGTGCAGTGCATCATACCAAGGGAGGGTCCGCAATGGCCGCGAGCGCCGCGCTGGAACCGGTGGCAAAGAGTGGGCCCGAGCTGAAGGATCTCTACGAGATCGGCGAGATTCCGCCGCTCGGCCACGTCCCGGCGAAGATGTATGCCTGGGCGATCCGCCGCGAGCGCCACGGGCCGCCGGAAACCTCGATGCAGATCGAGGTCCTGCCGACCTGGTCGATCGGCGACGACGAGGTGCTCGTCCTGGTGATGGCTGCCGGCGTCAACTACAACGGCGTCTGGGCCGGCCTCGGAGAGCCGATCTCGCCGTTCGACGTCCACAAGGCCGATTTCCACGTCGCCGGCTCCGACGCCTCGGGCATCGTCTGGGCGGTCGGCGCCAAGGTGAAGCGCTGGAAGGTCGGCGACGAGGTCATCGTCCACTGCAACCAGGACGACGGCGACGACGAGGAGTGCAACGGCGGCGACCCGATGTTCTCGCCGTCCCAGCGCATCTGGGGCTACGAGACCCCGGACGGCTCCTTCGGCCAGTTCTGCCGGGTGCAGTCGCGCCAGCTGATGAAGCGGCCCCAGCACCTGACCTGGGAGGAGAGCGCCTGCTACACGCTCACGCTCGCCACCGCCTACCGGATGCTGTTCGGCCACGCGCCGCACACGATCAAGCCGGGCCAGAACGTGCTGATCTGGGGCGCCTCGGGCGGCCTCGGCGTGTTCGGCGTGCAGCTCTGCGCGGCGGCCGGCGCCAACGCCATCGCGGTGATCTCCGACGAGTCGAAGCGCGACTACGTCATGAGCCTGGGCGCCAAGGGCGTCATCAACCGCAAGGAGTTCAACTGCTGGGGCCAGCTGCCCAAGGTCAACTCGCCCGAGTTCAACGAGTGGACCAAGGAAGCCCGCAAGTTCGGCAAGGCGATCTGGGACATCACCGGCAAGGGCAACGACGTCGACATCGTATTCGAGCATCCGGGCGAGGCGACCTTCCCGGTCTCGGCTCTGGTGGTGAAGCGCGGCGGCATGGTGGTGTTCTGCGCCGGCACGACCGGCTTCAACATCACCTTCGACGCCCGCTACGTCTGGATGCGGCAGAAGCGCATCCAGGGCTCGCACTTCGCCCACCTGAAGCAGGCGGCGGCCGCCAACCAGTTCGTGATCGACCGCCGGGTCGATCCCTGCATGAGCGAGCTCTTTCCCTGGGACAAGATCCCGGAGGCCCACACCAAGATGTGGAAGAACCAGCACGCGCCGGGCAACATGGCGGTGCTGGTGAATTCGCCGCGGGCCGGCCTGCGGACCTTCGAGGACGTGCTGGAACTGTCGGGGTCGCGCTGACGCCGCGCACGCTTCCCGCCGGTTCGGCGACTTGCTAGAACACCTCCGAACTGACGCCGCGCGGGACCATACCCCGCGCGGCGCGCATCGCGGACGACGCATCAATGGAAAAGTTCACCGTGCTGGAGGGCGTCGCGGCGCCGCTGCCGATCGTCAACGTCGACACCGACCGAATCATTCCCAAGCAGTACCTCAAGACGATCAAGCGCACCGGCCTCGGCAAGGGCCTCTTCTCCGAGATGCGCTACCGCGACGACGGCTCGGAAAACCCCGACTTCGTCCTCAACCAGCCGGCCTACCGCAACGCCAAGATCCTGGTGGCGGGCGACAATTTCGGTTGCGGCTCCTCGCGCGAGCACGCGCCCTGGGCGCTCGCCGATTTCGGCATCCGCTGCATCATCTCGACCAGCTTCGCCGACATCTTCTTCAACAACAGCGCCAAGAACGGCATCCTGCTGATTACCGTGAAGCCGGAGGATCTGGAGAAGCTCCTCGACGATGCGAATCGCGGCGCCAATGCGACGCTGACGATCGACCTCGAGAACCAGGTCATCAAGGGGCCGGACGGCGGCACCCTCGCCTTCGACATCGATCCGGCCCGCAAGCACAACCTGCTGAACGGTCTCGACGATATCGGCCTGACCCTCGAGAAGGCGCCGGCGATCGACGCCTACGAGAAGACGCTCGCCGAGCGGCCCTGGGCCTGACGCCGGAGCTGCCACGGCGGCCACGACGCGGTCATCCCGCGCGACCGGGAGGCGCTTCGCCGCGGCCGGCAATCCCCCGGCCTGCGATTCCATCAGGATTTTCTTAACCCTGATGCCGCCCCATTCGGGTGGTTGGATCGCAGAAACGGGAGAGACTTCTGCTCATGACGCGGCGCGCGACCCTCAAGGCCGCCACCCTGCTCTGCCTCGCCGGATTCGGCCTGCCGCAGGCGGCGCTGGCGGATTTCCGCTCCTGCCTGGCCGGGATCGGCCAGGATGCGGCAGCGGCCGGCGTGTCTCCGGCGGCGTTCCAGGCGGCGACGGCCGGCATCACCTTCGACGACAAGGTGATCGAACTCTCCCAGGCCCAGCCCGAATTCAAGACCCCGATCTGGGACTACATGGCGGCCCTCGTCGACGACGAGCGGGTCGAGGACGGCCGCGCCGCCATGCGCCAGCATGCGAATGCGCTCGCGCAGGCCGAGGCGCGCTATGGCGTCGACCGCTACACCATCGCGGCGGTATGGGGCGTCGAATCGAATTTCGGCAAGAATCTCGGCAAGATGCCGCTGGTGCAGTCGCTCGCGACCTTGGCCTGCGGCGGCACCCGCCGGCGCGAGTTCTTCCGCGGCGAGCTGATCGCCACCCTCAAGATCATCAACCGCGGCGACATCGCGCCCGAGCGCCTGAGCGGCTCCTGGGCCGGCGCCTTCGGCCAGACCCAGTTCATGCCGACCACCTACCAGCGCCTCGCCGTCGACCTCGACGGCGACGGGCGGCGCGACGTGGTCGATTCGGTGCCGGACGCGGTCGGCTCCACCGCCAACTTCCTGCGCGTCGCCAAGTGGCATAACGGCCAGCCCTGGGGCTACGAGGTGCGGCTTCCCCCCGGCTTCAACGTCTCGGCCGCGGGCCGCAAGAACAAGAAGCCGGTCGGGCATTGGGCCTCGCTCGGCGTCACCCGGATCGACGGCCGGCCGCTCTCGGGCGAGGGGCCGGTGGGCATCCTGGCCCCGGCCGGCGCCAACGGCCCGGCCTTCCTGGTGACGAAGAACTTCGACGCGATCTATTCCTACAACGCCGCCGAATCCTACGGTCTCGCCATCGCGGTCCTGTCGGACCGGCTGCGCGGCAAGGGCGGCGTGCAGACCGCCTGGCCGACCGACGACCCGCCGCTGTCGCGGGCGGAGCGGCGCAGCCTCCAGAGCGCGCTCACCGCCCGCGGCTACGATGTCGGCGAGCCGGACGGCAAGGTCGGCGCGAAGACCCGCCAGGCGATCAAGGACATCGAGCGCCAGCTCGGCATGCCGCAGACCGGGCGGCCCGGCGGCAAGGTCCTGGAAGCGCTGCTGCGCAGCAACTGAGCCCCTCGCGCCCCCGGCATCAATCCCCGGGGGCGCCGAACGATCAGATCCGCACCGTCCGGTCCCGCGCGGCCAGCCACCCGAAGCTCCCGGCCGCGAGGCACAGCCCGGCATAGAGCGCCGCCGGCAGGCCCCAGCCACCGCTCAGGTCGTGGGCGATGCCGACGAGGAACGGCCCGAGCGCCGCGCCGCAATAGCCGACACCCTGCGCCATCGCGGACAGCTCGGCCGCGGCGCGGGGATCGCCGGCCCGGAGCACGATCAGCGTCAGGGCGAGGCCGAAGCAGCCGCCGAGGCCGAGGCCCATCAGCAGCGCGAAGCCCCAGGCGAGCGCCAGCGGCCCGACGAGCAGCCCGGTGAAGCCGACGAGGGGAAGGCTGATGACCAGCACCACCCAGGGGCGCTGGTCCGGCCGCCGCGCGGCCAGGGTCGGCACCAGCAGCGCGAGCACGCCTTGCGCCAGGGCCGAGACCGAGGCGACGAGGCCCGCCGCCACGAGGTCGAAGCCCCGGTCGACCAGGGCGGCGGGCAGCCAGCCGAACACGATGTAGGCGAGCGACGATTGCAGGCCCATGAAGGCGGTGACCTGCCAGGCCAGCGGGTCGCGCCAGAGCCGGCCGGACGGGCGTGCGGCCGAGGCGTCGGGCAGCGGCCGGGCGCGCACGAAGGGCAGCCAGCAAGCGGCGGCCACCAGGGCAGGCGCCGCCCACAGCATCAGCGCTCCCTCCCAGCCGAGGCCGAGGGCATGGCGCGCCGGCACCGTGAAGCCGGCCCCGGCGGCGGCGCCGAGGCAGAGGAGCGCGGTGTAGAGGCCGGTCATCAGCCCGGCCTGATCGGGAAAATCGCGCTTCACGATGCCCGGCAGGATCACCCCGACGATCCCGATCGCTGCCGCCGCGACCACCGAGCCGAGGAAGAGCAGCGGCAGGCCGCCGAGACCGCGCAGGACGAGGCCGAGCGCCATGACGGCCAGCGCCGCCAGCACCCCGGCATCCGGCCCGATGCGCCGCACCACGGCCGGCGCCAGGCGGCCGAACACCCCGAGGCACAGGACCGGCAGGGTGACGAGGGCGCCCGCCAGGGCCCCGGAAAGGCTGGTCTCGGCCCGGATGCCCGGCAGGAGCGGGCCGACGCTCGACAGGGCGGGCCGGAGATTGAACGCCACCAGCATCAGCCCGAGGCCGATCAGGACCGGGTGGAAGCCCGCCTCCCTCCGGTCCGGCCGGGCGGTCCCGGCGCCGGGCTCCCGTTCGATGGTCCGCACGACTGTCCTCCCTGTCGCACTTGCGCGCGCGTTCGCGGCTGTTGCGCACGAGGTCGTCGCACGCTCGCATTCGGGAGGGTCATAGCGTCCTGGTCGCCTGAGGGGCACCGGATCCTTTGCAACCCCGGCCCCCCGGGATCGTCACACCGGTCCGTCAGTCGAAGACGGGGTAGCGCCGATCGCCTCGACAAGGCTGATGATGCGCCGGCGCAACTGGTTGTCGCCAATGCGCTGGAAAGCGCGCACCAGTTGCAGATCCTGGCTGGTCCAGAACAGGTCGTGGGCGGCGGCCTCGCCGGTGGGCTTCACGGCAGCGTCCTCGCTCGGTGTACCGTCCTGGCGCGGCGCGCCTTCATAGAAGAAGCTGACCGGCACGCCCAGCATATCGGCGATCTGGCGCAGCCGGCTCGCGCTGATCCGGTTGGTGCCCTTCTCGTATTTCTGGATCTGCTGGAAGGTCACGCCAAGGGCATCGCCCAGCTTCTCCTGGCTGACGCCGACGAGAAGCCGTCTGACTCGTACCCGATGCCCCACATGACGATCGACCGGATCCGGTGCCTTTTTCACATCGACGCTCCGCGGGGCGGTGGCGGCGCACGGCGATGGCGCGCCAGCAGGGCCAGGAGACCGCACCCTAGAAGCAGGACGGTGAAAAAGACATCGCCGAAACGTCCGTATGGCGGCCTTTCCCTAAGGTTTCTCGGAAGGTTGCGATCGAGCACCCCCTCGGTGCCGACCGACAACATGCCGGTCACCCTTCCGTAAGGATCGACCACGGCACTGATTCCGGTATTCGCGGCGCGCACCAGAGGAATGCCTTCCTCTACGGCCCGCAGACGGGCCTGGGCGAAGTGCTGGCGCGGGCCGGGCGTGTCGCCGAACCAGCCGTCATTGGTGACGTTGAGCAGGAGGCCGGGCCGCTCCCGATGCGAGGCGACGGCGCCGGGAAAGATCGCCTCGTAGCAGATCGAGGGCGCCACCGGCGGCAGGCCCGGCACCGCGAGGGGCAGCGGCTCCTCGCCCTCGCCCGGGGTGAAGCCGCCCGGAACCGCCACGAACTGCTTGAGACCGAGCGTGCGCAGCAGGCCGTCGACCGGCCCCGGCAGGTACTCGCCGAAGGGCACGAGGTGGAGCTTGTCGTAGCGGCCGCCGACGAAGCCGTCCTGCCCGATCATGAGGATGGAATTATAGAAGTGCAGCCGCTCGCCGGGCAGCGGCTCGTCGGCCCGCGCCGCGCCGGTGACGAGGAGCGTGCCAGGCGGCAGCGCGCTGCCGATCCGCCGCAGCGCCTGGGGATCGCGCTGGATCAGGAACGGGAACGAGGATTCCGGCCAGATCAGGTGAGTGACGTCGCGCAGGCCCTGCCGGTCCGGTGCGGTGGCGCTGTCGCTGAGGCCGAGATAGCGCTCGAGGATGCCGTCGCGGTTGCGCGGGTTGAAGCGGGCATCCTGCGGGATGTTGGCCTGGACGAGGCGCAGGCGCACCCCGGGCACCTCCGGCATCGGGCCGGACGGCACCCGCAGCGCCCCGCCGGCCGCGAGGCCGACGAGGAGGAGGAGCGCGCCGGCCGGCGGCCCGCGCCGCCGCGCCGGCCCGCCGGCATCGGCCAGGGTGGCGGGGGCGGCGCAGACCAGCACCGCCAGGACGGTCAGCCCGTAGAGCCCGACGACCGAGGCGGCCTGCATCAGCCAGAGGTTCTGGCCCAGCGCCATGCCAAGGGTGTTCCAGGGAAAGCCGGTGAGGAGATGCCCGCGCAGCCACTCGGCGGCGGAGATCCCGAACGCCAGGGCGGCGATCCGGCCAGGCCCCGACGACCACAGGAGCCGGGCGGCGGCGAAGCCGGCGCCGTAGAAGAGAGCCAGCGCCGCCGGCAGGCCGAGCACGCCGAGCGGCATCAGGTAGGCGAACTGATCGGCCTCGACCAGGAAGGCGGCGCCGAGCCACCACAGGCCGGCCGTGAGGTAGCCGAAGCCCCAGGCCCAGCCGATCGCCCCGGCGGCGAGCGCGGTGCCGGCCCTCCGGCCGAGGCGCGAGGAGGCGGTGGCCGCCCCGTCGAGCAGCCAGACCGCCGGCACCAGGGCGACGCAGAGGGCGGGCAGAAACCCGAAGGGCGGCATCGCCAGGGCGCCGCAAGCGCCGGCGATCCAGGCCAGGGCCAGCCTGACCCAGCCGGAGGCGAGGGTGACCCGGTGGGCGAGCGGCGCGAGGCCGAAACGCGGCGCCGGGGCGGCGAGCACCGCCCCGTTGGTGTCGATGTCGTGCATGGGCGGGCTCGCGGGGCGGCGCCACGAGAGGGCGCCGCGGGTCGGATCAGGCGGCGGAATCGGCCCGCAGGCCGGCCTCGCCATCGGGCGGCGGCAGGGCCAGGGGCGTGGCGGGCCCTTCGAGCCGGGCGAAGCCGCGATGCATGCGCAGGCGCTTGATCCGCCGCGGATCGGCGTCCAGCACCTCGACCTCGAAATCGCCCGGCACGGCGATGACCTCGCCCCGGGCCGGGACGCGGCCCGCGATGGTGACGATCAGGCCGCCCAGGGTATCGACCTCCTCGGCCGCCTCCCCCACCGCCGCCACGAAATCGACCCCGGTCGCCTCGGCGACGTCATCGAGGCTGGCGCGGGCATCGGCGACGAAGATCCCGCTCTCGCCGTCGACCTTGAGGACGCGGTGGCCCTCGGCCACGTCGTGCTCGTCCTCGATGTCACCGACCACGACCTCGATCAGGTCCTCGATCGAGATCAGACCGTCGGTGCCGCCATACTCGTCGATGACGAGGGCCATGTGGGTGCGGCTGGCCTGCATGCGGGCGAGCAGGTCGATCGCCGGCATGGAGGGCGGCACGAACAGCACCGGCCGCAGGATGCGGGTCGTGGCGAGCGTCGCCGTCAGGTCGACCTCGGCCAGGTTGGGCAGGCGGCCGCCGCCGGCCTCGGCGCGGCTCGCCATGTAGTCGACGAAGTCGCGGATGTGGACCATGCCGCGGGGATCGTCGAGGTTCTCGCCATAGACCGGCAGGCGGGAATGGCCGGCACTACGGAAGACCTTGAGCAGGTTGCCGAGCGCCGTGTCGATCGAGACCGCCACCACGTCGGCGCGGGGGATCATCACGTCGTCGACCCGGACCCGGTGCAGGCTGAGCACGTTCTTGAGCATCGCCTGCTCGACCGGGGAGACCGGGTGGTCGCCGTTCTGCATCTCGGCGAGGGCGTCCGAGAGGCCGTCGCGCTGCGCGTCGCGGGTCTTCAGGTGAAAGATGTTGAGGAGGCGATCATACCAGGGTTCGCGCCCCGGACTGTCGTCTTCCGGGATCGCCTGCGCGGTCGCGGCGGCGCTGCGACTTCGATCGTTGCTCATGTCTCTCGCGTCTGGGGTGAGGACGTCCGCGGCTCAAGCGGCCGCGTCGCCATACGGGTCCGGCACGCCGAGGCGCCGCAGGGCTGCGACCTCCAACGCCTCCATGGCGTCGGCCTCGGCGTCGCCGAGTTCGTGGTCGTGACCGAGGAGGTGCAGCGTGCCATGAACCACGAGATGGGCGAGGTGGTGGCCGAGGGGCTTGGACTGCTCCCCACTCTCGCGCAGGAGTGTGTCATACGCAAGAACCACGTCGCCGAGGAGGCGCAGGCCCCCGCCATGCGGCTGCTCGTTGGGGAAGGACAGCACGTTGGTCGGCTTGTCCTTGCCGCGCCAGGTCCGGTTCAGCTCCTGCACCGCGGCATCGTCGGTCAGGACGATGCTGATCTCGATCGGTCCCTCGGGCGGCACGATGGCCAGCGCCGCCTCGACCGCGCGGGCGACGAACCCGTCGAGATCAGGCGCGACCTCCTCCCAGCGCGGGTCCTCGACGGCGACGTCGATCTCGTTCCCGTCGGCGGTCCCGTGCCCTCGGACCTCGTCCTCTTGCGTTCCGTTCTGTCGGGTCCCGTTCGTCTCGGTCTCGTTCACGGCAGCGGCCCCCGGCGCGACGGCGTCGGCCGCTGGGGCGGCTCGTCGCGATTTTCCTGCGCATCGGCCTCGTAGGCCGTGACGATCCGGCGCACCAGATCGTGGCGCACCACGTCGACGTCGCGAAACGTGACGCGGCCGATGCCCTCGACGCCGTCGAGGATCCGCACCGCCTCGACGAGGCCGGATCTCTGGCCCGGCGGCAGGTCGATCTGGCTCGGATCGCCGGTGACGATCATGCGCGAGTTCTCGCCGAGCCGGGTCAGGAACATCTTCATCTGCATCGAGGTGGTGTTCTGCGCCTCGTCGAGGAGCACCACCGCGTTGGTCAACGTGCGCCCGCGCATGAAGGCGAGCGGAGCGATCTCGATCATGCCAGTCTGCAACCCGCGATCAACGTGGCGCGCCTCCATGAAGTCGTAGAGCGCGTCGTAGATCGGCCGCAGATAAGGATCGACCTTCTCGCGCATGTCGCCGGGCAGGAAGCCGAGCCGCTCGCCCGCCTCGACCGCCGGGCGCGACAGGATCAGCCGCTCGGCATGGCCCTGTTCCAGGAGCGAGACGGCGTAGCCGACGGCGAGCCAGGTCTTGCCGGTGCCGGCCGGCCCCTCGGCAAAGACCAGTTCGTGAGCGCGCAGGGCCTTGATATAGGTGTCTTGCGCGGCATTGCGGGCCCGCACGGCGCCGCGGCGGCGGGTGGCGATCTGGTCGAAGGACGGGCGCTCGCCATTGGCCGGTGCCTCGGCGGGCGAGAACAGGTTGCCCTGGAGCGAGGATTCCTGGATCACCCCGTCGACGTCGCCGAGGCTGAGCGGGACCCCTCCCCCGTCGCGGACGCGGGCATAGAGCAGCTCCAGCACCCGGCGGGCGCGCTCGGTCGAATCGGGCGGCCCCTTGACCACGACATGGTTGCCGAGGGCAGTGGCCACGACCCCCAGGCGCCGCTCCAGATGGGCGACGTTCTGGTCGAACTGGCCGAAGACCAGGCTCGCCAGGCGGTTGTCGTCGAAGGTCAGGGCGACCTCGGCCGCCTCGCTCAGGCCCGCCACCGCCCGGGGGGCGAGGCCACGCTCCCGCACGGGCTCTCGCCCCTTCGGGCCGCGCCCGCCCGCCTCTCCCGTCGCCATCCTGTCGTTCCTCACGCGGCAGCCGGTGCGGCCGCAGGGGCTGTCGTTGCGGCCAGGCCGGCCGTTGCTGGGGGCATCGCCGATTCGCCGATCGCCTCGCCGAACAGGCTGTTCGAGCCGGCCCGGGTGATCCGCACCGGGATCACCGTGCCGATCGCCGCGACATCGCCCTCGATCTGCACCGCCTGGAGATAGGGCGACTTGCCGGCGACCTGGCCGGGATGGCGCCCGGGCTTCTCAAGCAGCACCGGCACGGTCCGGCCCACCGTGGCGTGGTTGAAAGCCTGGCGCTGGCGTTCGAGCAGCTCTTGCAGCTCGGCGAGTCGGGCGCTCTTCACCGCCTCCGGCACCGCGTCGGCGCTCTCCGCCGCAGGCGTCCCGGGGCGCGGGCTGTACTTGAACGAGAAGGCGCTGGCAAAGCCCATATCGGCGATCAGCCGCATCGTCTCGGCATGGTCGGCGTCGGTCTCGCCGGGAAAGCCGACGATGAAGTCGGAGGAGAGCGCAATGTCGGGCCGGGCCGCCCGCACCCGGTCGATCAACCGGCGATAGGTGTCGGCATCGTGCTTGCGGTTCATCGCCGCGAGGATCCGGTCGGAGCCCGACTGCACCGGCAGGTGCAGGTAGGGCATCAGGGCCGGCAGGTCGCGATGCGCCGCGATCAACGCCTCATCCATGTCGCGCGGGTGGCTGGTGGTGTAGCGCAACCGCAGGATTCCCGGGATCGCCGCAACGCGGTGGAGAAGCTCGCCGAGGGTCCAGTCGCGCCCGTCCGGACCGGTGCCGTGATAGGCGTTGACGTTCTGGCCGATCAGGGTCAGCTCGCGGGCGCCGGCAGCGGCCAGCCGCTCGGCCTCCGCCACGATCTTGTCCACCGGGCGCGAGATTTCCGCCCCGCGGGTATAGGGCACGACGCAGAAGGCGCAGAACTTGTCGCAGCCCTCCTGCACGGTCAGGAAGGCCGAGACGCCCGGGGTGCGCCGGGCCGGCAGGTGGTCGAACTTGTCCTCGACCGGGAACTCGGTGTCGACGACCCGGCCCTCCCTGGCCGCCGCCAGCAAAAGCGGCAGGCGGTGGTAGCTCTGCGGGCCCACCACCACGTCGACGCCGGGCGCGCGGTTGAGGATCTCGCGGCCTTCGGCCTGGGCGACGCAGCCCGCCACCACGACCGTCGTGGCGTGTCCGGCCTCCGCCCGCTCGCCCTTCAGCACCCGCAGGCGGCCAAGCTCGGAATAGACCTTCTCCGCCGCCTTCTCGCGGATGTGGCAGGTGTTGAGGACGACGACATCGGCCTCCTCGACGGTGCCGGTCTCGACGAAGCCCTCGCGGCCGAGCAGGTCGACCATCCGCGAGGCGTCGTAGACGTTCATCTGGCAGCCGTAGGATTTGACGAACGCTTTCTTCAACGAACCGGCCCTGAGCGGAGATGATCGGATGCGGCGGGGGCGGCCCGTGCGGGGCCGCGTCCCATCATTTAAGCCGTCGCGGCCGGAATGAGAATAGGCGGCACCTCGTGCGCGGGCTGCGGGATGGGTCCCGGCTCGGGCGCCGGCGGGCGGCCGGTGACCGCCTCCTGCAACGCCCGGCGCACCGTGGCTTCCGCAAGGGCGGTCGCGACCTTGCGGTCGGTCCCGGCCGAAAACGCGATCGGCTGGCCCCAGGTCACGGCCACGTCGATCGGCCCGCGCTCGAAGAACAGCTTGACGCTCGGCCCCAGCTCCATGTCGCCGTACCAGGCGATGTCCGGGCGCTCGGCCCGGGTCAGCGGCAGGCCGTTGCGGCGCGTATAGGCGATGCAGAGCGGCTGGAGCCGCACCCGGTCGAGCCCGCCTTCGGTGATCGCCGCCCGGGCGGCGCCGACGAGCGAGGTGCGGAACGGCAGGAGCCGGGTGCCGTCCCCGGTTGTGCCTTCGGCAAACAGCACGATCAGCTCCCCGGCGCGCAGGCGCCGGCTCATCTCGGTATTGACCACCGCGGTGTGGCGCTTGCGGGCCCGATCGATGAACACCGTGCGCTGGAGGCGCGCGAGCGTGCCGATCACCGGCCAGCCGGCGATCTCGGACTTCGCCACGAAGGAGAGCGGCCGCACCGCCCCGAGGACCGGAATGTCGAGCCAGGAGATGTGGTTGGCGATGACGAGCGCCGCCTCGCCCGGCGCCGGCGGGGTGCCGGTCACGGTGAGGCGCACCTGGAACAGGCGCAGGAAGACCTGATGCAGCCAGACCGGCGCATGCCCGGCGAACCGGCCGCGCCCGAGCTTCAGGGCGAGCCAATGCGGCCCGGCGAGGAGCGCGAAGGTGAGGGCGTAGGCGAGGAGCCGCAGGCCGGCGACGAGATACGTCATGGGTTCGACGGCGGGGCGCTCTGCTCGGAGAGGTATCGGTGCGGGCCGCGCGGTCGGGGCCGCGCTTCGCGCCGCATATCAAGTCCGGCCCCGAGCGTCCACCGCCCGAGCTGCCCCGTCGCCAACAGGGCGGTCCGGGGACGGGCGGGGCCGCAGGCTTCCCCTCTCCCCGCGCCCGTCTTCGACCTGGTCCGGAGTCCCTATCCCAACGCCGCCTGCATCATGATGGCGTTGGCGCGGCCGCCGTCGGGCCTTGCGTAGTAGCTCGCGCGCCGACCGGTCTCGGCGAAGCGGTGACGGCGATAGAGGGCCAGCGCCGGGGCGTTGCCGTCATCGACTTCGAGATGGACCCGGCGCACGCCGGCATCCTCCAGGGCGACGAGATGCGACCGGAGAAGCTGGCGGCTCAGGCCCGCGCCGCGGGAGGCGGGGCCGAGCACGATGGTGAGAATCTCGGCCTCGTCGAGCACCTGGCGCGACAGCACGAAACCGCCCAGCACCGTGCCGAGCATCAGGGCATGGGCGACATGGCCGCGCTCGCACAGCATGCGCTCGAACTCGTCCGCCTCCCAGGGCCGCGCGAAGGCGGTGGCGTGGAGCGCCGCGAGCTCCCCGGCCCGGTCGGCCGAAGTCAGGGGCGCGACATGGGCGGTCGGTGGGGAGCGGAACGGCATCCACTTCATCGGAGTCTCCGTCAGCGGCGGGCGAGGCGGGCATGGTCCTGCGGCTGGGCGTCCGGCCCGCGCAGGTACAGGGGACGGGCGAGCGCCTGGGCCGGGTCGGCGACGAGGCCGAGGGAGGCGACCCAGGCGACGTCGGGGGCGACATGGCCCTCCGGCACCACGGCGTGGTTTCCCAGGGCGGTCGCGGCGGCGGCGAGCGCCGGAGCGGCGGAGCCGGCGAGCGCCGCGGGGCCGTGCCCGAGGAGCCGCACGGCGTCATGCAGGGGCAGCAGGGTCGGCGGCACGGCGATGCCGCCATCCTGGCTCAGGGCCTGGAAATAGACGTGGCCGTGGCGGGCGTCGATCGCGGCGGCGAGCAGGTAGCCCTGGCCGAGGAAATCGTCCTCCGCGGCCAGCAGCGGCGCCAGCAGGGCCGACAGGGTGGTGACGCCAACGACCGGGATGCCGCAGGCGAGACCCACCGCGCGGGCGGCCGAGAGGCCGACCCGCAGGCCCGTATAGGAGCCGGGCCCCACCGTCACGGCGACGCGGTCCAGGCTCTCGAACCCGCCCTCGACCCGGGCGATGACCCGCTCGACGAGCGGCAGCAGCGCCTCGGCATGGCCACGGGCGAGATCCATCGTCTCCTCGGCCAGGGGCTCGGGCGAGTCGTCCGCCATGATGCAGGCCGCGCAGCGCTCGAGCGCCGTATCGATGGCCAGGATCCGCATCACCGTCAGGCTCCGCCCTCTCGCCTTCCGCGGGTTGGAACGCCGCGGCCGGGTCCATGCCGCCGGCCACGCCGGGCCGCTCGTCGGCCCGCCGCTGGAATCCCAGCCTGGCACAGACAGGTTAACACAAGAAGGACCGCCCCGCAGATGCTGGGCGGCCCGGTTCGCTTCAGCCTTTAGATCATCCTCCGCCGGAGAGGAAACCGCCCGGCGGAAGAAACGGTCGTCCGGCACCGCCGATCGCGCGGCGGTGCCGGACCGCCTCGCCTTTACGCGACCGCCTGGACCTCACGCACGTCCGGCAGGAAGTGGCGGAAGAGGTTCTGCACGCCCTGGCGCAGGGTGGCGGTGGAGGACGGGCAGCCCGAGCAGGCGCCCTTCATCTCCAGGAAGACGACGCCATCGCGAAACCCCCGGAAGGTGATGTCGCCGCCATCGCCCGCCACCGCCGGGCGCACCCGGGTCTCGAGCAGGTCCTTGATGGTGGCGACCGTGTCGGCATCGGCCTCGTCGAAGAACTCCTCGGCGGCCTCCTCGGGGGCGTGGCCGGCCTCGAGGACCGGGGCCCCCGACATGAAGTGCTCCATGATGGCGCCGAGCACCGCGGGCTTGACCTGCGGCCAGCCGGGCTCGCCCTCGGCCTTGGTCACCGAGATGAAATCGTGGCCGAGATAGACGCCGGCGACGCCGGAGACGCCGAACAGGGCGCGGGCGAGCGGCGAGCGCCCCGCGGCGGCCTCGTCCCGCGCCTCGAACGTGCCCTCGGGCAACACGACCTTGCCGGGCAGGAACTTCAGGGTGGCGGGGTTCGGGGTGGCTTCGGTCTGGATGAACATCGGTGATCCTCGAGACGTTCTCTGCGCCGGTTCAAGGCCGGCCGGGAACGGCGCGGAGGCTCCTGCGGAGCCGTCGCGCCTGCCCGCAGATGTGGACCCGAACGCGCGAAAGCTCAATGGAGCAGGCCGCGCTCATCCGGCGAGCGCCGTGATCTCCGCCTCGCTCAGGGCGCCGGGCACGATCACGACCGGGACCGGGAAGCTGCCGGCGCTGCGCCCGGCGATCGAGGTGACGAGGGGGCCGGGCCCGTCGCTGCCGGCGGCGGCGCCGAGCACCAGGAAGGCGATGTCCTCGTCGGACTCGATCTGGTGCAGGATCGCGTCGGCGCGCTCACCGGTGCGTACCACCAATTCGGGATCGACGCCCGCGGCCTGCCGCGCCGCCGCCGCCAGGGCCTCCAGGCGCTCCATCGTCTCGGCTTCGGCCTCAGCCCGCATCGCGTCGCCGACGCCGAGCCATTCCATCGTCTCGGGCGGTTCGGCCACCGCCAGCATGACCACACGGGCCCCGAGCCGCGCCGCCCGGCGCACGGCGAAGTGGACGGCGCGGTCGCATTCCGGCGTCTCGTCGACCAGCACCATGAACTTCAGACGATGCCCGGCCTCGAAGGACCGACGCCGCTTGATCCCGACCATGCCCGGACGCGCTCCGCCGACCGGCCGATGCTGCTCCCGCAGGCGGCCGCCCGCAAGGGGGCGCCCGGCGCCGCTTGCGGGCCGCGGTCGCCCTGCGCGGCGCCGCAACCGCGACTCACCGGGACGAATCGGCCGGGGACATCCCGGAAAGGCCCGGCGCCCGCATCCCCGAAAGAGGGCATGGTCGCAGCGCAGCCGAACCGCCCGAAATGTGTCCCAACGGCATGGTCGCCGCCAGCTGCACAACCTGAATGCAAACCGCGGGTTTTTTCAGCATATTCTGGATGGAGAATCACCGTGCGACGATCGGACGGTCCGATTTTCGACGAAGCGAGAGAGGACTTTCCTGCGGCAACGAAGTAACAGTTCGGTGAGCCCATGTGCGCTAACATCTCGGCCGAGAGTGTCGTCCGGCCGCCGTTCAGCCCGAACCGCGTGCGACCGGGGCGACGGGGTCCAGACCGGTGGTGTCCCTGGCGGGAGAGAGCGGTGCTCGCATCTGACTTCCTGGCGTTCCACGAGGCGTCCCGGCGCAACGGGATCATCCTGTCGTTCGGCGGCGACCTGTCCGAGAACGTGCTGTTCTCCCTCGGCGAGGTGCTGAAGCTGCGGATGCAGCAGGGTGCCACCGACGCGGCGGTGTCCAAGCGCGTCTTCTCGATCTTCGTCGAGCAGGCCCAGAACGTCATCCGTTACTCGGCCGACAAGCTCGTGCCGCACGGCTCGCCCGCCGGCAGCATGGTCAGCGCCGGCCTGATCGTGGTCGGGATCGAGGACGGGCGCTTCTTCGTCGCCTGCGGCAACGAGGTGCCGGGCGAGCACGTCACGGCGCTGCGCGCCCGGCTCGATCACCTCGTCGGCCTGTCGGGCGAGGAGTTGAAGAAATACTATCGCGAACGGCTGCGCCAGCCCGCCGACGAGGGCAGCCTCGGCGGCAGCATCGGGCTGATCGAGATCGCCCGGCGCTCCAGCGCCCCGGTCGAGTACGACTTCCAGGCACGCGGCGACGACCGCTGCTTCTTCTGCCTCAAGGCCTTCATCTGAGGCACGCGACGATGGACCGGATCCAGATCCCCGCCACCAGCCGCTCGCCGCTGGTCGATTTCGACTTTCCCGCCGGGCGCCTGCTGCTGCGCGGAGAATCCTACCCCGAGGACGCCGCCGCCTTCTACGGCCCCCTGCTCCAGGCCCTGCGCGCCTGTCTGGAGGAGGAGGCGACGCCGCTGACCTTCGAGGTGGCCCTGTCCTACTTCAATTCATCGAGCGCCAAGGCGTTGATGAATCTGTTCATGCCCCTCGAGGAGGCCGCCGAGGAGGGCCGCGCGGTGACGATCCGCTGGCTCTACGCCGAGGGCGACGACACCATCGCGGAAGCGGGCGAGGATTTTGCGGCAGATTTCTCGCACGCCCAGTTCGAGATGGTGCAGGAGACGACGGCATGACGACCAGGGCGGCTCCGGAGCGTGCGGCGATGACCGACGGTGAGGCTCCCCCGGAGCCTGACACAGGCGAGAAGGGCGACGGGGCCAAGCGACCCGGCGTGCCGGGCAACGTCTTCAGCCTGTTCGACAACGAGGAAGCGATCCTCGACCGGACCGAGGTGATGCTGACCCAGCTCGCCGCCGTGGCGGACGGGGTGAAGGTGCTGGCCGAGGCGTATCGGCGGGGCTACCGCGAGCAGCGCCGGCTGGTGCGGCTGAGCGACCGGATGCAGGCCGACCTTCAGAAGGCCAACAAGCGCCTTGCCGAACAGCAGCGCGACCTGCAATCTCTGAACGAGGCGCTCTCGGGCGAGATCGAGACCAGCGCCCGGCTGGAGGCGGAGCTGCGCCGGCTCGCCGATACCGACCCGTTGACCGGGGCGCTGGCCCGCCGGCGCTTCCTGGAGGTCTGCGCCCGCGACTGGCCGCGCCGCCCGGGGCAGAGGGCGTGCCTGCTGATGCTCGACCTCGACCGGTTCAAGCTCGTCAACGACAGCCATGGCCACGCCGCCGGCGACGCGGCGCTGATCGCCTTCGTGACCGCCTGCCGCTCGGCCCTGCGCTCCCTCGACACGGTCGGTCGGCTCGGAGGCGAGGAATTCGCGGTCCTCCTGGTCGAGACCGACCTTGAAGACGGGGCGGTGATCGCCGAGCGGATCCGCGCCGCCGTGGCGGCGCATCCGGTCGCCACCGAAGGCGGGCCGATCGGCATCACGGTGAGCATCGGCCTCGCGGCCGCCACGCCGGAGGAGAGCGTCCAGGCCACGATGCGCCGGGCCGATGCGGCGCTCTACGCCGCCAAGCACGGCGGCCGCAACCGGGTGGAGCGGGCGCAGACGAGTCCCGCCGCGGCGGACGCCGCCCCTTGAGCGGCGAGCCCCTGGCACAGGGCGCCCCCCGCCGCGGCGGATCCCTGCGGGGCGCCGGGCCGCTGCGCCGGGGCGACGCGCCGGCCGATCTCGGCTTCACCGGGGTACCGACGACGCAGGATGGCGGCGCCGACACGATGCGCCCGGGCGCCCTGCGCGGCGCCGCCCGGGGCCGCAACCTCGACGGCCTCGCCCATACCCTGTTCCTGCGGCTCTCGCCGGTGATCGCCGCGGTGGTGCTGACGACCCAGGTGGTGATCGCCTGGGTCAATTACGGCGACCAGATCCGCCTCTCCGGCGAGCGCGCGCAATTGATGGCGGACATGACCGCCCGGGCCCTCGCCCATCCGGGATGGACCACCGATTACGCCCGCCCGCTCCAGGCCGTCGGGCTCGATCCCGCCTTCCGGTACGCGGTCCTGCGCGATGCCTCGGGGAATGTGGTGGCACGGCTCGGCGAGGAACCGCGAGGCCGCAACTTCGAGCGCATCCAGGTCTCGGCCGAGATCGATCCCGGGACGGCGGCGCAGCCGGCCGGCAGCCTGACCCTGGTCCTGTCGGCGGAGGACCTGCGGGCCAATGCCGAGAAGCAGTTCGTGATGGTCCTCGGGGCCAGCCTGGTGCTGATGCTGGCCTTCGCCCTGGCCCTGCGGCTGGCGGTGGGACGGCACGTGCTGGTCCCCCTGCGCCGGCTCCTCTCCGCCATGGGGCAGGTCGAGCACAAGGAGTGGGTGACGGTCGACCTCGCCGGCCGACGCCGGCCGAGCCGCGAGATCGCCGACATCTCCGCCGCCTTCAACCGCATGGTGGAAGGGTTGCGGAGCGGCGACGAGGCCCGCAACCTGCTGGCCGAGCTGGAGCGCACCCATGCGCGGCTGGCCGAGGCGAACGGCCTGGTGATGGAGAGCCTCGGCTATGCCCGCCGCATCCAGCAGGCGGTGCTGCCGGGGCCCGATGCCACGCTGGGGGAAGCCGGATTCGAGGTCGCGGTCCTGTGGGAGCCGCTCCATGTCGTCGGCGGCGATTACTACTGGATCGAGGAGATCGACGGTCTTGCCATCGTGGTGGTGGCCGATTGCACGGGCCACGGCGTGCCCGGCGCCTTCCTGACCCTGATCGTGGCGACCGCCCTCGACCGGATCCTGCACGACCGGGGCCTGCGCCGGCCGGACGAGATCCTGGCGGTCCTCGACGGCGTGGTGCGGACGCGGCTGCGACAGGACGGGACCGCCTCCGACGGATCGGATGACGGGCTCGATTGCGGGATCTGCGTCGTCGACCGGGCGAACGACACGCTGGATTTCGCCGGCGCCGGCCTCGCCCTGACGGTGCTGGCCGAGGGCGAGACCACCCGGGTCAAGGGCCGGCGCCACGGCCTCGGCTACCGGCGGACCGGGCGGGAGGAACCGTTCGCGGCCATCCGCCTCCCGCTCCGCGACGGCCAGACCTTCTTCCTGATGACGGACGGAGTCAGCGACCAGATGGGCGGCCCGTCCCGGCGGCTCCTCGGCCATCGAGGCGTCGCCGAGATCTTGCGCCGGCATCGACGCCTGTCCCTGGCCGAGCAGGTCTCGGCCCTGGAGGCGGCGCTGGCCGCCCATCGCGGGCCGGAGCCGCGGCGGGACGACATGGCCCTGGTGGCGTTCCGGCCGAGATCCGGTTGAGCGAGGCGGGGATCCCGCAGGAACCCCGCCCGAATCACGCGCCGCCGGTCAGAACCGGCAGACCCGCCGCGGCCCGTAGGGCGTCGGACGGACGAAGCAGCGGCGGCCATAGACCCGCGGCGGAGCGTAAGCGGGACGGCCGTACATCGGCCGGCAGCGACCATAGGGACCGCGGGCGAAGCCGGGGCCGCAGCCCTGGGCGACCTGCGTCACCGGCGCCTCGGGGGCGAGCAGACCGCCGAGGCCGGGCCCGGCCGGGGCGGCGCTCGCGGGTGCGGCCGCGAGACCGCCGAACGCCAGGGCTGCGAGACCGACGATCTTCCAACGCATCAGCATGGCGGAGGGTCCTCAATAGGGTCCGCGGGGCGACGTCGCCCTCGGACACGAGGTTCGTGGAGCGGCGGGCACCGAGAATCTGTGCCACGCCGAGCCGAGATAACACGCTCGGCGCCGTTCGGTTCCTGGCAGGCCGCTCTGCGTCACGAAAATTGCCGTGCCGGCGCGTGTCGACAAATCGCGGCGATTCCTGTAGGGAGCCGGCAACTCACAACAGGACGCCGAAATCCTGACGCCGGATCCCATCCCGGGGCGCGGCGGCGACGGCAGGAGTTTGACCGATGAACATCATCCAGCAGCTCGAGCAGGAGCAGATCGCTCAGCTCAACAAGACGATCCCCGACTTCGAGCCCGGCGACACGGTCATCGTGAACGTCAAGGTGAAGGAAGGTGAGCGCAGCCGCGTTCAGGCCTACGAAGGCGTCGTGATTGCCCGTTCGGGCGGCGGCATCAACGAGAGCTTCACCGTCCGCAAGATCTCGTATGGCGAGGGCGTCGAGCGCGTCTTCCCGATCTACTCGCCGAATATCGATTCGATCAAGGTGGTCCGGCGCGGCAAGGTGCGTCGCGCCAAGCTGTATTACCTGCGCGACCGCCGCGGCAAGTCGGCCCGTATCGCCGAGCGCGCCGAGCGCGGCGCCGAGAAGGGCAAGACCAACAAGAAGACCACCGCTGCGGAGTGACATCCTCAGCGATCACGCTGTGAGTGCCACAAGAGGCCGCCTCCCCTCCCGGGTCGAGGCGGCCTTTTCGTGTCGGCCAGCCCCCGGCCCGCATGTCGGCGACCGGCTGTCGCTCGCTCAGGCCCGGCCGCGCCACCACGCAACCACCCGGAGCCATCTGGCCTCGAGCCACCGGGCCGACCGTTCGAGGGACGGCTTCATGCCCGGCAGATCCTCGCTGAGAAGGGCGAGGCCGAGCGGCAGCATCCATAGGCCGAAGACCGGGAGCACCGCCAGGAAGCCGCCGAGGATCAGCAGCAGGGCGGCCGGGATGCGGACCCAGCGCCGGGACGGGGCACGCAGCCAGGCGATGGACTCCCCCACCCGCCGCGGCAGGAGGTCGAGCAACTGGGCGATCCGGTCGTCCCAGGCTTGCGCCAGCGGGTTCGCGGAACCGTTCGGCACCGCCGCCGGGACTGGCGGGCGCGTGGTGGTGTCGTGATGGATCATGGCAAGACACAAAGCGGCAAGGCGGCCGGACGGTTCCCCACAGCCCCGTCGCGGCGAGGGTCGGCTCCTGCGAGGCCGCGCCGCATTGCCGAGCCCCCGGCCGCGGCCTACCTTCGCGTATCATGGAAAAGACCGGCGAAGCAGGGTGCGGCGCCACCCCGACGACGGGCACCTTGCAGGTCCGCGTCGTCCAGCGCATCTCCGAGATCGCGGCGGCCGAGTGGGACCGCTGCGCCGTCTCGGCCGAATCGCTCGCGGGCGCGGCCGAGAGCCACAACCCCTTCGTCAGCCACGCCTTCCTGTCGGCGCTGGAGGAGTCTGGGTGTGTCGGTGGCCGCACCGGCTGGCTGCCGCTGCACGTCGCCGCCGAGCGCGACGGGCAGGTCATCGGCTACGCCCCCTGCTACCTGAAATCCCACTCGCAGGGTGAATACGTCTTCGATCACGGCTGGGCCGACGCCTTCGAGCGCGCCGGCGGCCGCTACTACCCGAAGCTCCAGGTCAGCGTGCCGTTCACGCCCGTCACCGGCCCGCGCTTCCTGATCGCCCCGGGCGAGGATCCCGAGGAGGCCACCGCCGCCCTCGTCGCGGGGTTGCGGGCCCTGCGCCGGCAGGTCGAGGCGTCGTCGATCCACGCGACCTTCCTGCCCGAGGCGGAGGCCGAGCGGGCCGGCGCACTCGGCTTCCTGCGCCGGGTCGACCAGCAGTTCCACTGGGACAATGCGGGCTACGCCACCTTCGACGATTTCCTCGCCGCGCTGGCCTCGCGCAAGCGCAAGGCGATCAAGCGCGAGCGGCGCGACGCCCTGGCGGCCGGGCTCACCATCGAATGGGTCACCGGCTCGGACCTGACCGAGGCGCATTGGGACGCCTTCTACCGGTTCTACATCGATACCGGCTCCCGCAAATGGGGCCGTCCCTACCTCAACCGGCGCTTCTTCTCGCTCATCGGCGAGCGCATGCCGGAGCGCATCCTGCTGGTGATGGCAAGGCGCGAGGGGCACTACGTGGCCGGCGCCATCAACCTGATCGGCGACCGCGCCCTCTACGGCCGCAACTGGGGCTGCATCGAGGACCATCCCTTCCTGCATTTCGAGGTCTGCTACTATCAGGCGATCGACTTCGCGATTGCCCGCGGGCTCGACCGGGTCGAGGCAGGAGCGCAAGGGGAGCACAAGCTCGCCCGCGGCTACCGGCCGGTCCTCACCCGCTCCGTCCACGACATCGCCGATCCATCCCTACGCGCGGCCATCGCCGATTACCTCGCCCGCGAGGCATGCCACGTCGAGGCGACGGCGGAAGCCCTCGACGAGGCAACGCCGTTCCGGAAAGGCGAGAGCTGACCGGCACCGTAGCGCCAGGCTCGGGAGGCCGCTACGCTCACCCCACGGGGCCCGGCAAGAGGTTCCGGTTCGGGAGAGAGATGCCATGTCGATGAGCGAGGGAGGGCGCGGGCGCGCGTCCCGCCGGTTCCTGCTGGGCTGCCTCGGGGCAGTCGTCACCGCGCTGGCCACGCCGGCGCTCGCGGATCAGGCTTTGAGGCCGCGCAGCGGCGAGGCCCTGGCGCCGGCCCGGCCCGAGGAGGTCGGGCTGTCCTCCGAGCGGCTCGGCCGCATCAAGCAGGTCATGGAGGAGGAGGTGGCGGCCGGTCGCCTGCCCGGCGCCGTGGTGATGATCGCCCGGCATGGCCGCCTCGCCTATGCCGAGAGCGTCGGCTTTCGCGACAAGGCCGCGGGGGCGCCGCTCGCGAAGGACGCGATCTTCCGCATCTACTCGATGACGAAGCCGCTGACCTCGGTCGCCGCCATGACGCTCATGGAGGATGGCCGGCTTCAGCTCACCGACCCGGTCTCGAAATACCTGCCCGAGTTCAAGGAGCTGAAGGTGGCGGCAAGCCGCCCCAACGCGCTCGGCGAGTCCGCGCCCGATCTCGTGCCGGCCGAGCGTGCGCCGACCGTGCAGGATCTCCTGCGCCACACCGCCGGCCTCGCCTATGGCGAGATCACCACCAACCCGGCGGTGAAGGCGGCCTATGCCAAGGCCGGATTGTTCAAGCCGGATTTCGACTACAACACCACCGACCTCACCCCGGAGGAGTTCACCAGCCGGATCGCGAGCGCGCCGCTCGCCTACCAGCCCGGCACCGTCTGGCAGTACAGCCTGGCCGTCGACGTGCTCGGCCGCGTGGTCGAGAAAGCCTCGGGCCAGCGCCTCGGCGACTACCTGGCCGAGCGGGTCTTGCGGCCGCTGAAGATGAGCGAGACCGGCTTCTCGGTGCCGGCCGACAAGTCCGGGCGGATCGCCCAGTCCCTGCCGACCGATCCCGCCACCGGCGCGCCGAACCGGCTCATCGACGGCGCGGTGCCGAAGAACGATTCGGGCGGGGCCGGCGGTTACGGCACGGCAGCCGATTACCTGCGCTTCGCGCAGGCGCTCCTCGATGGCGGCAGCCTTGACGGCGCACGGGTGCTCAGCCGCACCAGCATCGAATTGATGACCGCCGACCATCTAGGCGACCGGATCAAGCCGGTGGTCAGCCCTGGCGAATTGCTGATGGGCGTGCCCGGCTACACGTTCGGCCTCGGCTTCATGGTGCGCAAGGACGCCGGCACCGCCGGCGTGCCAGGCTCGAAGGGCGAGTTCATGTGGGCGGGCTATGCCGGCACGTTCTTCTGGGTCGATCCCAAGGAGGATCTGGCGGTGGTGATGATGACCCAGGCGCCGGGCCCGAGCCGGGCCTATTACCGGCGCGAGATCAAGCAGCTCGTCTACGGTGCCATCGCCGATTGAGACGCCTGGGCGCGGAGAGGCATGCATCCGCGCCCCTGGACTCGGGCGGGACCGCATCTGAGGATGCGCCCCGCCCATGGTCCCGCGTGACGCGGGCTCGACCTCACACCGCTTCCCGGAGCGTTTTTGCCGCATGTCCCCGATCGACCGCATCGCCGCCGACCTCGACGCGCTCACCGCCATCCGGCGCGATTTCCATGCCCATCCCGAACTCGGCTTCGAGGAGGTCCGCACCTCCGGCATCGTGGCCGAAAAACTCGCCTCCTGGGGGATCGAGGTGCACCGCGAGATCGGCCGCACCGGCGTGGTCGGGGTGCTGACGGGCCGCGGCACCAGCACCCGGCGCATCGGCTTGCGCGCCGACATGGATGCCCTGCCGATCGAGGAGGCGACCAACCTCCCCTACCGCTCGACGGTACCGGGCAAGATGCACGCCTGCGGCCATGACGGCCACACCACGATGCTGCTCGGCGCGGCCAAGTACCTGGCCGAGACCCGCGACTTCGACGGGACGGCGGTGTTCATCTTCCAGCCCGCGGAAGAGGGCCTGGGCGGCGCCCGCGCCATGCTGTCCGACGGGCTGTTCTCGCGCTTCCCCTGCGACGAGGTCTACGGCCTGCACAACAACCCGAGCGGGCGCACCGGCGAACTCTCGGTGCGACCCGGCCCCGCCATGGCGGCGGCGGACTTCTTCGACATCCGCATCATCGGCCGCGGCGCCCACGGGGCGCAGCCGAACCGCGGCATCGATCCGGTGGTGGTCCAGGCCGCCCTGGTCCAGGCGCTCCAGACCATCGTCAGCCGCAACGCCGACCCGCTGCAATCGGCGGTGCTCTCGATCACCCAGGTCCATGCCGGCGCGGCCTACAACGTGATCCCGGAGGAGGCCCATCTCGCCGGCACGGTCCGCACCTTCGACGACGACATCCGCGCCCTGGTCGCCAAACGCATGCGCGAGATCTGCGCTGGCGTGGCAGCGACCTTCGGAGCCGAGATCGCGATCGAGATCCGCGACATCTTCTCGGTCCTGCGCAACAGCGAGGACCAGACCCGCGCCGCTGCCGAGATCGCCACCGAGTTGTTCGGTGCGGCCAAGGTGGACACGGCGCCGGAGCCCAAGATGGGCAGCGAGGACTTTGCGGATATGCTGCACGCGGTGCCGGGCGCCTATGCTTGGCTCGGGGCGAAGGCCGGGGCGAACCTGCACAACGCAGCCTACGACTTCGACGACGCGATCATCCCGCTCGGCGCGGCGTATCTGGCGCGGCTGGTCGAGCGGCGCTCGGCGGCGGCAGCCGGCTAATACCAACGGTCGAAAGAAAACGACCTTTGGTGCCGTTCTCGAATTTTCGCTAAGCCTCTGGCTTAATATCGAAAATTCGAGTTGGATCAACGGCCCGATGCGTCAGCATCCTGGGCCGTTGGTATAAGAGCCGGTTCCGGTCGCGCGGCGGGTCGGATAAGGGTCTCCGCCACGCCGCGCAGGCGTCGACAGGGACACGTGCGATGACGGATACCGCCTACGACCCCCAGAACATCTTCGGCAAGATCCTACGGGGCGAGGTGCCCTGCCACAAGGTCTACGAGGACGAGCACGTCATCGCGTTCATGGACGTGATGCCCCAGGCCGATGGCCATACCCTGGTGGTGCCGAAGGTGCCGAGCCGCAACCTCCTCGACGCGGACCCTGCCACGCTCGGCCACCTTTACGCTGCGGTTCAGACCGTGGCGCGGGCCGCCAAGGCTGCCTTCGCGGCCGACGGCGTCGCGGTCTACCAGTACAACGAGGCGGCGGCCGGCCAGACCGTCTTCCACCTCCACGTCCACGTCCTGCCCCGCCACGACGGCGTCGCGCCGCGCCGGCACGTCGAGGGCATGGCCGATCCGGCATTGCTGGCGCAGCATGCCGAGAAGATCCGGGCGGCGCTCCAGGGCTGACGATGCCTCCCGGCGCGTCATGCGCGCCGGACGCTTGCAGAAATGCCCAACTTGCACAATGACAAAGCAGAAAAGCCGCCCTTGCGGGCGGCTTTGCAACACTCTCGGTTCCTGCGTCGCGCGGATCAGCGCGAGTAGAACTCGATGACCAGGTTCGGTTCCATCTGCACCGGGTACGGGACCTCGGACAGGGTCGGCACGCGGGTCATGCGCGCGGTCATCTTGCCGTGGTCGACCTCGATGTAGTCGGGCACGTCGCGCTCGGCGAGCTGGCTCGCCACGACGACGATCTCGAGCTGCTTGGACGATTCCTTGATCTCGATCACGTCGTCCGGCTTGACGAGGTAGCTCGGGATGTTGACGCGAACGCCGTTCACCCGGATGTGGCCGTGGTTCACGAACTGGCGGGCGGCGAAGGGGGTCGCCACGAACTTCGAGCGGTAGACCACCGCGTCGAGGCGGCGCTCGAGCAGGCCGACCAGGTTCTCGCCCGAGTCGCCGCGCAGGCGGATCGCCTCGGCGTAGTAACGGCGGAACTGCTTCTCGGTGATGTTGCCGTAATAGCCCTTGAGCTTCTGCTTGGCACGCAGCTGCGTGCCGAAGTCGGACATCTTGCCCTTGCGGCGCTGGCCGTGCTGGCCCGGGCCGTACTCGCGGCGGTTCACGGGGCTCTTCGGGCGGCCCCAGATGTTCTGGCCCATACGGCGATCGAGCTTGTGCTTCGCCTGAACGCGTTTCGACATCGCGTGTCCTCTGAGAACTGATCACATCACATATGAGAGGAACGCGCCCTCCTCCCCCCGTAAACCGGGGCGACAGAGCAGCCGTGACGAGCCGCTCGCGGGTGCGCAAATGTTTTCGGGGCCCCGAACCGGAGCCCCGCCAACCGGGCGCTCTTAGGCGACAAAGCTTACTTGGTCAAGACTCCGGGACCGGCCCGGAACCGCGCCTCGGCCTCGACGTCCTGGCTGCCGAGGATCGCGACATGGTCGCCCGGGACCTCGACGAAGTCGGCCCGCGCCGCTGCGCGGGCGAGGCGGGCGCCGTACTTGGCGGGGATCACCGGGTCGGCATCGCCGTGGACGATCAGGATCGGCACCGCCACGGCGCCGATGATCCGGTCGGAATGCCAGGAATCGGCGAGCAGGCCCGTCGGCAGGAGCCGGAAATGATGGCGCGCCATCGCGGTCATCGAGTCGAACGGCGCCTCGAGATAGAGGCCGAGCACGCCGGACGCTCCCGCCCGGGCCGCCACCGCGACGGCGACCGCCGCGCCCAGGGAATGGCCGTGCAGCAGCACCGGGGCACCGGGCGCGCGCCGCCGCGCCTCGGCGAGGGAGGCGAGCCCGTCGGCGATCAGGCCGGCTTCGCTCGGGCTGCCCGTCGAGCCCGGATAGCCGCGATAGGCCGGCGCCATCACGCCCCAGCCCCGCGCCCGCCAGGGCCCGGCGGCGAAGCGCTCGGCATGCCACTCCGGCAGCGAGGCGTTGCCGTGGAACGTCACCACGACGCCCGTGCCGGGGGCCGGCGGCAGCCAGAGCGCGCGCAGGCGCTCGCCGTCCGGCGTCGGCACGGTGATCGTCTCGATCTCCGGCGGCAGGCGGGCGCCGGTCGCCGGCACCGGACCGCCCTGCCCCGGATAGAGCAGGCCGCGCTGGAACCACCAGAACGCCGCCACCACGGCGCCGTAGAGGGCCAGCAGCACCAGAAGCAGGCCGGCCGCCAGCCGCATCAGGGTCACGGGTCCGGCCTCACTGGAGGATGAGCGGCATCGCCTCGACGGCGAGGTCGGCGATGCCGCGGTCGGCCAAGGCCATCCGCAGGGCGGGCGTCAGGCGGGCGCCGCTGGTGAAGGTCGCCTGGACCGGGCCCGGAGGCTCGTCGTCGTGAACCGGATTGCCGAGAAGCTGGACCATGCGCCGGGCGACCGCCGGTGCGGGGTCGATCCAGGTCACCGGCCAGGGGGCGATGGCCTCGTAATGGGCGAGCAGCAGGGGATAATGCGTGCAGCCCAGCACCACGACATCGGTGCGCCCCGCCGGCATCTCGACGAAGCACGGCGCGATCTCGGCCAGCACCTCCCCGGAGGAGACCGGCAGGCCGGACAGTTCCGCCTCGGCCAGGGACGCCAGCCCCGTCGCGCCGACGAGGGTGACGGCGCAGCCGCTGGCATAGGTCTCGATCAGCTCGCGGGTGTAGTCGCGCCGCGCCGTCCCCGGGGTGGCGAGCACGCTGACGAGACCCGAGCGGGTCGCCGCGGCGGCGGGCTTGATCGCCGGCACCGTGCCGACGAACGGCACCGAGAACCGCGACCGCAAGGCCGGCAGCACGAGCGTCGTCATGGTGTTGCAGGCAATCACGACGAGGTCCGGCGCGTGCAGGGCGATCAGGCGCTCCATCACGGTGAGGACCCGCGACAGCACGACCGGCTCGGCAAGGCCGCCATACGGGAAAGCGGCGTCGTCGGCGGCGTAGACCACACGGGCGTCGGGCCGGGCACGCCGCACCTCGGCGAGGACCGTCAGGCCGCCGAGGCCGGAATCGAACACGAGGACCACCGGGGCACGGGTGATCGGCGCCAGGGGCGCCGCGGCTGTGCCGGCCATCAGATCGAACCGCATGGGAGGTTTTGACCGAGAGGGAGGAATGTTGCCGGCGAGAGTCCGGCGCGCCCGTTAAGGCTTGGTCACTGCGGCGGCAAAATGGCCCCGCTCGTCCCGCAGCCCACAAGCTGCGCGGTAACGCCGCGCTGGAGAAACGAGTTTCCTCGACCCACGTTGACTGTGGGCAATCGTTCTACGCATGAGGGAAGATCCGATGGCAGTGACCGCGCAGGTCCCCGACGCGCGCACCGCGTTCCCTCCGCCCTCGGTCGAGGCCCGCCCGGTCGACCGGGGGGCCTGGATCGCGGCGTTCCGCCACGTGCGCGACGAGACCGAGCGCCGTGCCGCCCCGCTCTCGCCGGAGGACCAGCAGGTCCAGTCGATGCCGGATGCGAGCCCGACCAAATGGCACCGCGCCCACACGACCTGGTTCTTCGAGCAGTTCCTGCTGAAGCAGCACGTGCCGGGCTACAGGGTGTTCGACGAGCGCTTCTTCTACCTGTTCAACTCCTATTACGTGCAGGCGGGTCCGCGTGCGCCGCGGATCAGCCGCGGGCTCGTCACCCGGCCGACCTGCGACGAGGTCGCGGCCTATCGCACCCATGTCGACGCCGCCGTCGCCGACCTGATCGCAGGCGCCTCCGAGGCGCGGATCGCCGAGATCGTCGCGATCGTCGAGATCGGGCTGCACCACGAGCAGCAGCACCAGGAGCTGATGCTCACCGACATCCTCCACGCCTTCGCGCAGAACCCGCTGCTGCCGGCCTATGACGCAGGCTGGCGCTGGCCCGCCCTGTCGCAGCGGTCAGGCCGCGTGACGCTCGAAGGCGGCGTGGCCCAGATGGGCCACGCGGGCTCCGGCTTCCGTTTCGACAACGAGGAGCCGCGCCACGACGTGCTGCTGCGGCCGGTCGATCTCGACCGCGCCCTGGTCACCAATGGCGAGTGGCTGGAATTCATGCAGGATGGCGGCTACGCCAAGCCCGAGCTGTGGCTCTCCGACGGGTTCGTGGCCGCACAGACCGAGGGCTGGGAGGCCCCTGGCTACTGGCGGCAACGGGACGGCGTGTGGTCGAGCATGACGCTCGCCGGGGTGAAGCCCGTCGATCCGGCCCTTCCGGTGACCCATGTGAGCTACTACGAGGCCGATGCCTTCGCCCGCTGGGCCGGGCGCGACCTGCCGACCGAGGCCGAATGGGAAACGGCGTCGGACGCGCTCGACGCCGCCTTCGGCCATGTCTGGCAATGGACCCGCAGCGCCTATTCCGCCTATCCGGGCTACCGCCCGCTGCCGGGGGCGCTCGGCGAGTATAACGGGAAGTTCATGGTCAGCCAGTTCGTGCTGCGCGGCGCCTCGGTGGCGACGCCCCAGGGCCACAGCCGGCCGACCTATCGGAACTTCTTCTATCCCCACCAGCGCTGGCAGTTCACCGGCCTGCGTCTATCTGACTACGGCGTGTGAGGCGCGACCGGACGTGCCTTGAGACGGGCATCCCGCTTGGTGCCCCACCCGACCTTCGGAGCCAGATGCCCGTGACCGCCCCGCTTCCCCACCTCGTGCCGAGCAGCCCCCCCGACGAGCAGACCGACCGCAGCTTCCTGCGGGACGTGCTCGCGGGCCTCGGCGCCCCGCGCAAGCACCTGTCGGCCAAGTATTTCTACGATCGGCGCGGCTCGGAGCTGTTCGAGGCGATCACCCGTCTGCCGGAATACTATCCGACCCGCACGGAACTCGCGATCCTCGACCATGACGGCCCCGAGATCGCCGCCGGGCTGCCGCCGGGCGCGGCGCTCGTCGAGTTCGGCAGCGGCTCCACCGCCAAGGTCCGCCGCCTGCTGCCGCACCTGACCGATCTCGCGGCTTACGTGCCGATTGACGTCTCGGAAGAGTTTCTGCGCAGCGAGGCGGAGGAACTGGGCCGCGACTTCCCGCGCCTGCGCATCGAGCCGGTGGCGGCGGACTTCACCAAGCCCGTCACCCTGCCCGACGACCTGAAGGACGCGCCCAAGGTGGGCTTCTTCCCGGGCTCGACGATCGGCAATTTCGAGCCCGAGACGGCGGCCGCTCTCCTCGGCAGCTTTGCCCGGACGCTCGGCGCCGGCGCCACGCTCGTCGTCGGCATCGACCTCGTGAAGGACAAGGCGGTGCTGGAGGCGGCCTATGACGATTCCGCCGGCGTGACGGCCGCCTTCAACCTCAACCTGCTCACCCGCATCAACCGGGACCTCGGCGCCGATTTCGACCTCAACGGGTTCGCCCACCAGGCGTTCTTCGACGAGAATCTCGGGCGGATCGAGATGCATCTGGTGAGCAGGCGCAGCCAGCTCGTCACCGTGGCGGGCGTGCCGTTCCACTTCGCCTCCGGCGAGACGATCCACACCGAGAACAGCTACAAGTACACGGTCGCGGGCTTCCGGGCCCTCGCCCGGAGCGCCGGCTGGGAGCATGCCCGGGTCTGGACCGACCCGGACGGGCTGTTCTCGGTCCACGCGCTGACCGCCAGCACCATCCGGCGGCACTGAGCCGCCCATGGGCGGGTCCGGCCGCGACCTCGATCGGGCGCAGACCGCGGCGATCGACGCCTTCCTGGAGACGGCGCGGCAGGTCGCCCCGCCCTCCGGCGACGCGCCGCGGCTGATCTTCGCCCTCGATGCCACGATGAGCCGGCAGCCGACCTGGGATCTCGCCTGCGGGGTCCAGGCGGGCATGTTCGAGGCGACGGCCCGGCTTGGCGGGCTCGCGGTCCAGCTCGTGTATTTCCGGGGTTTCTCGGAGTGCCGGGCCTCGCGCTTCGTCGCCGATGCGCGGGCCCTCACCGGCCTGATGCAGAGCGTGACCTGCCAGGGCGGCCAGACCCAGATCGGGCGCGTGCTGCGCCACGCCCGCAACGAGGCCGGACGGGGTCCGGTCAAGGCCCTGGTGCTGGTCGGCGACGCGATCGAGGAGGATCTCGACGACCTCTGCGGCGTCGCCGGCGAACTCGGCCTCCTCGGGCTGCCGGCCTTCTGCTTTCACGAGGGGCCCGACCCGGCGGTGGCCGCCGGTTTTGCCGAGATCGCCCGGCTCAGCGGCGGCGCGTCGGCCCGCTTCGATCCCGCGGCGCCGGAGGTGCTGGCGGCGCTCCTGCGCGCCGCCGCGATCTACGCCACCCGGGGACTCGACGGATTGCGCTTGGCCGCGCATGAGGATGCGGCGGCGCGCCGGCTCCTCTCCGGCATGACCGGCAGTTAGGCTCGGCGTTTCTGCACGCGATCGGAGGGTGATGGACTACGCATGATCGCCCTCGGCCTCGGTATCCTGGTCCTCGTCGGCCTGTGGTGGCTCGGCCGCCACTACGCAACCGCGAACCCCGCGACGATCGCGCGGGTGATCCGCCAGGCCGGCGGCTGGCTGGCGCTCGCCGCCGCGGCCATCCTGTTCCTGCGCGGGCGCTTCGACATGGCGGGTGCGCTCGGCCTCGGTGGCGCCTGGCTGCTCGGCTGGCGCCAGGGGTCTCCCCTGCCCTTCGGCCTGGGGAGGATGGGCAATTTCGGTGGCAAGTTCGGTCTCGGCGCCGCTCCACGGGCGGACGCCGTCTCGCGGGTCCGCTCCGCCCTGCTCGAGATGGAGCTGGATCATGCCAGCGGGGCGATGCGCGGCACGGTGCTGGCCGGGCCGCTCGCCGGACAGGCCCTCGATTCTCTGCCGCTGCCGCGCCTCGTCGCCCTCCTGTCCGAGTGCCGCATGGGCGACCCGGACGGCGCCCGGCTGCTAGAGGCGTATCTGGACCGCCGGTTTGCCGGATGGCGCGTAGACGCTGAGGCTGATCGCGACCCGGGGACGCGCCGCGCGGCGCAGCCAGGGCCGATGACGGAGGAGGAGGCCTATCAGATCCTGGGGCTTCAGCGCGGGGCGCCCCTCGAGGAGGTGCGCCGGGCGCACCGGACTCTGATGAAGCGGCTTCACCCGGACCAAGGGGGGTCCGATTACCTGGCGGCCCGTGTCAACGCGGCCAAGGACTTTCTGCTCAACCGACATCGCTGATACTCCACGCGCGTGTCGACGAAGCCGCGGCAGGACACGCCGCAGCGGGGGATAGTGTTCTCAATGGTGCCGAATCTGGCGCGGGATCCCCTCGCCCGAGTGGGAAAGGGTAACGCGCACCCTTTCCTGCCTCGTAGCGGACCGCCCTGCCCTTCCGGGGCAGCGAAACCCGTGCGAGAGAGCGTCACGATTGCGTCGCGATCGCGAAGCTTCTCTCGCTTCTTGATTTTGCTGCATTTTCTACGACGAACCGGGATCCGCTTCGTCGGAAAATGCTCTAGCTCCGGGTCGCGAAGCAGGTGAAGCCGTTGCGCTTGAGCGCCCGGCAGGCATCCTGCGCCGCCTCCGCCTCCGAGAAGCCGGAGAAGCGGGCGCGGAACAGCGTCGTGCCGCCATGGGTCACCTTCTCGGTGAAGGGCGCGGCCTTGCCGAGTGCCCCGCCGCTGCGCTGGCGCGCCTCGGCCAGCATCGACTTCGCCTTGCCCTCGTCATCCATGGCGCCGAGCTGGATCACCCAGGGCGTCACCGTGACGGGCTTGGACGCCGGCACGGCGGCTTCGCGCGGGGCCGGGGCCCGGGCCTCGCCGGGCTCGGAGGCCGGCAGGCGCGAGGCGTATTTGGTCCCGGCCGCCGGGAAGGCCGCCGCCGCCGGAGGTGCGTAAGCCTGAGCGTTCGACGGGACGGCGCCGAGCCCCGCCGCGCGCCATTTCGGCGAGGATTGCGGCGTGGCGCCGCCCCTTGGCGCGATGTCGAGGGGCTGGCCGGTGGAATTCGTGGTCTCGACCGCCTCGTCGTCGTCGGCGCTGGCGACGAGGGTGCGGGTCGCGACTGGACGCTCGGCGACCACGGCCGGGCGCGGCCGCTCGGCCACCTCGACCACCGGCGGCGCCGTGCGGGCACCCGCATAGGCCACCGGCAGGTTGGCCCGCACGAGCTTGGTCATGATCGTGTCACGGCTCGCCACCGACTTGCCGCCGAGCACCACCGCCACGATGTGGCGCTCGCCGATCCGGGCCGATGTCATCAGGTTGAAGCCCGAATCGCGGGTGTAGCCGGTCTTGATGCCGTCGACGCCCTCGACCCGGCCGACCAGATGGTTGTGGTTGCCGATCACCCGGCCGTGGAAGGCGAACGAGCGGGTCTGGAAGTAGCGGTAATAGCGCGGGAACCGCTCCTGGATCGCGCGGGCGAGAATCGTCAGGTCGCGGGCGGTGGTGATCTGGTCGGCATCGGGCAGGCCGGAAGCATTGGCGTAATGGGTCCGCGTCATGCCGAGCGCATGGGCCTTGCGCGTCATCATCTCGGCGAAGGCGGCCTCCGAGCCGGCGATGTTCTCGCCGATGGCGCAGGCGATGTCGTTGGCCGACTTCGTCACCAGCGCCTTGATCGCCTCCTCCACCGTCACGGTCGATCCCGCGCGCACGCCGAGCTTGGAGGGCGGCATCCGGGAGGCGTTGGCCGAGACGGTCAGCGGCGTGTCGAGGTCCATCTTGCCGCGCTCGAGCTGCTCGAACAGCAGGTAGAGCGTCATCACCTTGGTGATCGAGGCCGGATGGCGCAGGGCATCCTCGTTCACCGCATGCATCACCCGGCCGGTCTTGGCATCCACCACCATCGCCGCATAGGGCGGGTTGTAGCCACCGCCGCCGCCATGATGCACGCGGCGGCGCGCCTCGGCGGGCGAGGCGGTGAGCGCCGTCAGCACCGCCGCGGCGGCGAGCACGGCCGGCAGCGCGGGACCAGATTGGCCGTGAACGCAACGCATCGCGCACATACCCCACTCGATTCACGAGGGCGCCTGCGACATGGGCGGCGCCCCTTGCACCGGCGGCCCTCCGCAACGAGCGGCGTGGCGCACCGGCATCACTGTCAATCAGGCTAGGCGGGCGCGGTTACGCTCCGGTTAATCGCTGGCAAATTCCACTGCTCGCATTCGCCGAATTGTGCGACGCACAATATCCCTTGACGAATTTTGTGCGCCGCACATATTGCAGGTCAGCGGGGCGCGACGCGCGGGTGCCCTGCCGAAGCCCTGACCACCGCGCGAGGAGGGGCGCCTCCCCGGGGCGCCGCCACACCATGAACCAGCAGACCATCAGCCAGCAGGCCGAAGCCGCCCAGAAGTTCGGCAAGGATGGCATGGACGCGATGCTGCGCAGCTTCGGCACCCTGTCGAAGGCCAGCCAGGCGATCGCCGTCGAGGCGACCGACTTCGCCAAGCAGTCCTTCGAGCACGGCACCGCCACCCTCGAGAAGCTCGCCGGCGTGCGCTCGCTCGACAAGGCGCTCGAGATCCAGACCGAGTACATGAAGACCTCCTACGAGCGTCTCGTGGCTCAGACCACCAAGATGACCGAGCTGTACCAGAACCTCGCCAAGGAGATGGCGAAGCCGTTCGAGGGCTTCGTCGCCAAGGCCCAGGAGCAGGCGTTCGCCGGCATGAAGAAGGTCGAGGACGAGGCCGCCAAGCTCCAGCACGCCGCGTAATACCAACGGCCGAAGATGCTGACGCATCCGGCCGTTGACTCCATCTCGAATTTTCGATGCCAAGCCAGAGGCTTGGCGAAAATTCGCGAACGGCACCAAAGGTCGTTTTCAACGACCGTTGGTATAACGCCGGCGTCCCGTGGGTGGCTGCAAGGGCCACCCCGGCGTGCTCTGGGTGGCCCTTGAGCTACCCTCACGATCACTCGCGAGTGCAACCGCGACCGGCACGGGCTCCGTGCCGGTCGCGGCCGTTTCAGGCCCACCCGAGGCCGGGCCCGAGCGATTCGGGTCCTTGCAAGAAGGCTGCACGACAAGAGCGCGCAGCCGACTGGCGAAGCGCCGCCTCGGCCTATAGATTAGGCTCGGCACCGGCAGCCGACGTGATAGGCTGCCGCTCCGGGCCACCGCGTTGAGCCCCCCGCGAGAGGGAGGCCGGTGCCGGTGGCGCGGTCGCCCAGAGCGAGGTCGGTACGATTCAGATGGCTCAGGTCCCGAGGCAGGGAGAACCCTCCACCAGGCCGGTCGCGGCCAATCCCCGCGCCCCCGGCAACGGCGACGGGCGATCGGGAACTGCCGTGATCACGCGGACGAAGCCGCGCACCAAGCGGCCCAACCTCTACCGCGTGCTCCTCCTCAACGACGACTACACCCCGATGGAATTCGTGGTCCATGTCGTCGAGCGATTCTTCAACAAGTCGCGCGAGGACGCGACCCGCATCATGCTGCACGTCCATCAGAATGGCGTCGGCGAGTGCGGCATCTTCACCTACGAGGTCGCCGAGACCAAGGTGACGCAGGTCATGGACTTTGCGCGGAAACATCAACATCCTCTGCAATGCGTCATGGAAAAGAAATAGGCACCAGCCAAGACAGGCACCAGCAAAGAGGCCCGCTTTGCCCAGCTTCTCACGCAGCCTTGAACAAGCTCTTCACCGCGCCCTGGCGCTGGCGGGCGAGCGCCGACACGAATACGCCACGCTCGAGCATCTCCTGCTGGCCCTGGTCGACGACCAGGACGCGGCCGCAGTCATGCGGGCCTGCAACGTCGACGTCGACCTTCTGAAGCGCAATCTCGTCGAGTACATCGACACCGAACTCGCCAACCTGACGGGCGACGGCCGGCAGGACGCCAAGCCGACCGCCGGCTTCCAGCGCGTGATCCAGCGCGCGGTCATCCACGTGCAGTCCTCAGGGAGGGAGGAGGTCACCGGCGCCAACGTGCTGGTGGCGATCTTCGCCGAGCGCGAGAGCCACGCCGCCTACTTCCTGCAAGAGCAGGACATGACCCGCTACGACGCGGTCAACTACATCAGCCACGGCATCGCCAAGCGCCCCGGCCTGTCCGAGGGCAAGCCGGTGCGCGGCGCCGACGAGGACGGCCCGGCCGAGCGCCCGACCGGCCCCGAGGACGAGCGCGGCGGCCAGAAGAAGAAGGGCGACGCTCTCGACGCCTATTGCGTCAACCTCAACAAGAAGGCCCGCGACGGCAAGATCGACCCGCTGATCGGCCGCGAGACCGAAGTCCAGCGCACGATCCAGGTGCTGTGCCGCCGGCAGAAGAACAACCCGCTGCTCGTCGGCGATCCCGGTGTCGGCAAGACCGCGATCGCCGAGGGGCTGGCGCGCAAGATCATCCAGCACGAGGTGCCGGAGGTCCTGGCGGACGCCACCGTCTTCTCCCTCGACATGGGCACGCTGCTCGCCGGCACCCGCTACCGGGGCGATTTCGAGGAGCGCCTCAAGCAGGTGATGAAGGAGATCGAGGCGCATCCCAACGCCATCATGTTCATCGACGAGATCCACACGGTGATCGGCGCCGGCGCGACCTCGGGCGGTGCGATGGACGCCTCGAACCTCCTCAAGCCGGCGCTCGCCTCCGGCGCGTTACGCTGCATCGGCTCGACCACCTACAAGGAGTACCGCCAGTACTTCGAGAAGGACCGTGCCCTGGTCCGCCGCTTCCAGAAGATCGACGTCAACGAGCCGTCGATCCCGGACGCGATCGAGATCCTCAAGGGCCTGCGGCCGTCCTTCGAGGAATTCCACAAGCTCAAGTACACGACGGAAGCCGTGAAGGCCGCGGTCGAGCTGTCGGCCCGCTACATCAACGACCGCAAGCTGCCGGACAAGGCGATCGACGTGATCGACGAAACCGGCGCCTCGCAGATGCTGGTGCCGGAAGCGCGGCGCAAGCGCACGATCGGCGTGAAGGAGATCGAGGCGACCATCGCCACGATGGCCCGCATTCCGCCCAAGACCGTCTCGAAGGACGACGCGGAGGTGCTCGCCCACCTCACCGACAACCTGAAGCGGGTGGTCTACGGCCAGGATGCCGCCATCGACGCGCTGACTGCCTCGATCAAGCTCGCCCGGGCGGGCCTGCGCGATCCCGACAAGCCGATCGGCGCCTACCTGTTCGCCGGCCCGACCGGCGTCGGCAAGACCGAAGCGGCCAAGCAGCTGGCGTCGAGCCTCGGCGTCGAGATGCTGCGCTTCGACATGTCGGAATACATGGAGCGGCACACCGTCTCGCGGCTGATCGGCGCCCCTCCGGGCTATGTCGGCTTCGACCAGGGCGGGCTGCTCACCGACGGCATCGACCAGCATCCGCATTGCGTGCTGCTGCTCGACGAGATCGAGAAGGCCCATCCGGACCTGTTCAACATCCTGTTGCAGGTGATGGACCACGGCAAGCTCACCGACCATAACGGCAAGCAGGTCGATTTCCGCAACGTCATCATCATCATGACGACGAATGCGGGCGCGGCCGACCTCGCCAAGGCGGCGTTCGGCTTCACCCAGAACAAGCGCACCGGGGACGACCAGGAGGCGATCAACCGCCTGTTCGCCCCGGAATTCCGCAACCGCCTCGATGCGACGGTGTCCTTCGGCCACCTGCCGAAGGAGGTGGTGGCCAAGGTTGTCGACAAGTTCGTGCTCCAGCTCGAGGCGCAGCTCGCCGACCGCAACGTCACCATCGAGCTGTCGGACGAGGCGCGGGACTGGCTGGTCGAGAACGGCTACGACGAGGCGATGGGCGCCCGCCCGATGGCCCGCCTGATCCAGTCGACCATCAAGACCCCGCTCGCCGACGAGGTGCTGTTCGGCAAGCTCAAGGATGGCGGTGCCGTCCGGGTGATCGTCAAGCGGCCCGACGGTGAGAAGCCGAGCCTCGGCTTCGTCTTTCCCGCCGGCCCGGTGACGCCGCGCCCCGAGAAGGACGTGACGATCGCCGCCAAGAAGGCGGCCAGGAACGCCGCGAAGAAGCAGAAGCGCCCCCGCGCCGCACCGAAGAAGCCGAAGGATGGCGGCTCGGGCGGCGGCGAGGGCGGGGTCCGCACGGTGCCGAAAGTGCCGCTGGTCCGGGCCTGACGAGCTGGGGGGATCGCGAGAGCCCCCCTCGATCCCCGGTCGCCTCCCGTGTATGAGGCGTCTTGAGACACGCGCACATCCCGGCGGGGCCTTCCCGCCGGGATGTGCATTTGAGGCCCCGGCCGCTCCCGAGCGCTCGCCACGGGGCCGTTTCTCGCGGGGGCTGCGGCTCCCGCGCCAGAGGACGTGAAGAGGATCCCGATGAGCGGAGATCTCAACCAGGGCCCCCTCGCCCCGGCCGCGACGGTGAC
>NZ_LABX01000164.1 GCF_001043915.1 Methylobacterium aquaticum
GCCTTGCGGCGGGTGAGACGGTCGAGCAGCGGCTGGAGCGGGTTGACCCGGCCGCGGCGGGCCTCGGGGCGGCCGGTCAGGCCGCCGGCCAACTCGGACAGGATCTCGGTGACCTTGGATCCGGGCTGCACCTCCGCCAGCATCTGGCCGTTATTGGCGGCGGTGCCGAACAGGGCGGGATCGAACGGCACCGCGGCGGCGACCGGAGCGTCGAGGGCCTTGGCGAATTCCGCCACCGCGATCTCCGGCCGCTTGGGCATCCCGACCCCGTTCAGGAGAAGGCGCGGCGCGCGGTCGTGGGGGCGGGCGCTGCGGAGCAGCTCGAACAGGTTGCGGGCATTGCGCAGGGAGGCGAGGTCGGGGGCGGCCACGACCACGATTTCGTCGGCCCCGATCAGCAGGCGCCGGCACCAGGCCGACCAGGCATGCGGCATGTCGAGGACGATGCAGGGCACGCTGCCCCGCAGTACGTCGATGACGCCGTCGAACGTGCCTTCCGCGAAATCGGTCGGGCGGTCGAGGGTCGCCGGGGCCGCGAGCAGGCTCAGGTTGTCGGTGCATTTCGACAGGAGCCGGTCGACGAAGTTCGCGTCCACCCGCTCGGGCGCGAACACCGCCTCGGCCACGCCCTGCGGCGGGTCCTGGTTGAAGTTGAGGCCCGCCGTGCCGAAGGCGATGTCGAGATCGGCGATCACCGTCGCGGTGCCGAAGTCGCGGGCCACCGACCAGGCGATGTTGTGGGCAAGCGTCGAGGTGCCGACGCCGCCCTTGGCCCCGACCACCGCGATCGTCCGGCCGAGCGGCTCGGCCGAGGGATCGGTGAACAGATCGGAGATCGCCGCGATCGTCGCCACGGGATCGATTGGCGCGATCAGGTAATCGCTCACGCCCCGGCGGATGAACTCGCGGTAGAGCAGGATGTCGTTGACATGGCCGACCACCACCACCTTGGTGCCGGCGTCGCAGACCTCGGCCAGGCTGTCGAGGGCCGAGAGCGGATTGGGCCGCCCGGCGCCGATCTCGACCACGATGACGTTCGGCGTGGGGGCGTTGCGGAACGCCTCGACCGCCGCGGTGGCGCCGCCCATCTGGACCCGGCTATGGGCCTTCTGCATCCGCCGGTCGCGGGAGGCCGCCTCGATCACCGCTGCGACCTCGGCGCTCTCGCAGAACGCCTGCATGGTGATGCGCGGAACCGGGGTGATGACCCGGTCTGTGGACTCGCCGGGCTCAGACATGCTGCACCATGCGTCGGGAGCATGAGCGTCCCGTGTCCCGTCGGGCCCGGTCGGCGCCGGTGCGCCTCGTCGCAGCGGCGACCCTCGTCCGGCGCGTCGTCATCACTGTCCCACCTGATTTTTCACGCTTGCACGGCCATCTTGCTTCCAAGTGGTTGATGGATCCTTTCCGGTGCGCAGGTCGGTCAGGTTCTGGGTCCGGGTCACGCTGTCGATCCGGCCTTCCTGGCGACCGCGCACCAGATCGACGGGATCCGCGACCTGGCTCGCGATGTTCGACCGGGTGGCGCAGCCGAAGTTCCAGTAGTTCTCGTTGCGGGCGTTCAAGGCCGGATCGCTGAAGCCGAGATCCTGCGGCCAGAGCCCGCAATCGCCCGCCACCTTCGCCTGCATGCGCTGGAAGCTGAGGCGCAGGGGCGCGCTCACCGCGACGTTGGCGACCGGATAGGGCGCGACGACGATCTCCCGCCGGCCGACGCCCCAGGTGAGGGCCCGGCCCCGCACCCGTTCGAGGGTGCGCTCCACCGCCCCGCCGGGCACCTGCGAGCCGCGGGGCACCTCCAGGACCAGGACGCCGCGGCCGTAGCGGCGGTACTCGGTGAGGAAGGCGTCGACGTCATCGGCCTGGCGCGGGTCGATATGACCGGTTCCGGTGACGAACACGTCGAGGCTGCGGGGCGAATCCGACAGCACGAACGGGTGCCGCTCGGCGGCCGTCGCCGGGGTGATCGAGCCGGTGGTCACCGGAGGACGGGAGGCGCAGGCGGCGAGGCCGGCCGAGGCGGCGAGGAGGAGAAGGCGGAAGGCGATGCGGGTCATGGCGGGATGATGCCTCGGCAGGCCGGTAGGTCTGGGCGGATGTCTCGGGGCGGATGCGGCCCGGTCGGAACGCGCCGGCGAGCACGAGCCGGCCCGGGCCTCAGTCGGTGATGAAGCCGACGCGGCCGCGATAGCCCGAGCCGAGGGGGGCGGAGCCGGCCACGCCGTAGAGGCGGTTGAAGCGGCCGAGCAGCACCGACTGGCCGTCGGTCGCATCGGTGAAGCCGTCGTCGGGCTTGCGCACCTGGGCCGGGTCCATCGGCTTGGCGATGTAAGGCGTGACCATGATCATCAGCTCCGTCTCCTGGCGCTGGTAGTCGCGCGAGCGGAACAGGGCGCCGAGGACCGGCAGGTTGAGCATGCCCGGCAGGCCGCTGATCGCCTGGCGGTTGCGCTGCTGGATCAGGCCGGCGATCATCATGGTCCCGCCGGAGGCCAGCTCGACGGTCGTCTCCGACTTGCGGACCGTGAGGCCCGGCACCGAGATGGTGTTGTTGCCGTTCGAGACCGGGATCGCGTTCTGGGGATCGAGTTCGGTGACGTTGGTGCCGACCCGGATCGAGATCCGGTTCTCCGACTGGACCACCGGCGTGAAGTTGAGGGCGACCCCGTAGGGCTTGTACTCGATGCCGACCGAGCAGTTCGAGCCGCCGGAGCCGACGATGGCCGAGCAGCTCTGGCTGGTCGGAACCGGGATCTCGCCGCCGGCGGTGAAGTTTGCCGCCTCGCCGGAGATCGCCGTCAGGGTCGGCTCGGCCAGGACGCGCGAGACGCCCGCCTGCTCGAAGGCGCGCAGGGTCGCCTGGAGGGAGAACCCGCCCGAGGTCACCTTGCCGGCGAGTTCGTTGCCGGCCGGGAACGAGCCGCCGGTCAGCGGGAACGGCACGCCGTTCACGAAGTTCATCGTGCTCCAATTGGCGTTCAGGTTGACGCCGAACTGCTTCAGCACCTGGCGCGAGACCTCCACCACGGTGACGCGCAGCATCACCTGATCCTTGCCGCGGATCGTCAGGTTGTTGATCACCGCGCCCTTGGCGGCGACGCCGCCCCCGCCGGTGCCCACGAAGGCGTTGGCGATGTCGATCGCCTGCTGGGCCTCCGCCGCGGAGGCGACCGAGCCGGTGAGCAGCACCGAATCGCCCGCGGGCCGCACGTCGAACCGGGCGGTCGGGATGCTGCCGGCCAGGGTCTGGCGCAGCACGTTGAGGTCGCGGCCGACCGTGACATCGAGGGCGGCGATCTGGCGCCCCTCGCCGTCCATCACGAAGATCGAGGTGGCGCCGTTCTCGATGCCGATGATGAACACCTTGCGGGTCGAGCGCACCACCGCGTTCGCCACCTTGGGATTGGCGACGAACACCTCCTTGGCGTCCCGCGGCAGGTCGATCACCAGCGACCGGCCCATGGTGAGATCGACGCGGCGCGACACGTCGGCCTCGTTCGGCCCGACATTGACCACCGGCGCCGGCACGATGCCGCCGCGCTGGCTCGTCCCGCGCGATCCCGTTCCCCGCAGGCCGATATCGTCCAGGGCGGCGGCGGGCCAGGCCGCCAGGACCGCCAGGGCTCCCGCGCAGGCGGTGCGCAGGACGCGCCCGCGGATGGTGGGTGCGGCGTGGAAGGCGACCGGGACCGCGGCGGCCGCATGGGGCTCGGACATCGTCATGGAGAGGGGACTCGCGGGGCGGGGACCGGACGCGCGACGGCGGGACGGGAGCGCGCTCATCGGCGGGGCATCTGCTTGGTCACGCCGTAGCGCACGATCGTGAGGCCGCCCTCGGTCTGGCGCGTCTCCGGCGCGTCCGGGGCGACCTGCCCGGCATCGGCGAGGCTGCGCAGGGTGAGGGAGAGCTGGCCGACCTTCTGGGCCAGGGTGACGGCTTCGGCCTGGGCCGGGGTCAGCTCCAGCGTCGCGGTGTCGCCGGTGACCACCCGCTCGCCGTTGCGCTCCTGCACGGTCTGGCCCACCGCCAGGACCCGGATGTTGGTCAGGATCGTCTCGGCGGTCTGAACGTCGCCGGTCCCGGCGCGGGAGGCGTCCTCGTCCCGGGCGGTGCGCAGCACGTCGACCCGGTCGTTCGGCAGGATGAAGCCGCCGGCCGTGTTGCTGCCGCGGGCATCGATCGCGATCGCGACGGCGCGCTTGCCGGAGGGCAGGATCGCCGAGAGAAAGCCGCTGCCATTGGCCTTGATGAGCTTCTCGCGCCGGATCGGCTCCCCGGACAGGAACGAGCTGCGCACGATCGACCCGACCGTGTCCTCGAGCGCCGTCGGCGCGACGCCGCGCTGGAGGGAGCCGTCGCTCGCGGCGGCCTTCGGCCAGGATTGCCAGCGCAGGTCCGCCGGCTTGAGAATTTGCCCCATCGGCAGTTCGGCGGCGGCGACCAGCACCTCCACCATCTCCATCGCCGGGGCGGGCTGGGCCACGGTCAGGACCGGTGGCGGGGGCGGGGGCTCGCGGCCGCTCATCATGACGAAGGCACCCGCGCCGGTCACGATGGCAACGCCGATGAGAAGCAAGCGCGATGACTTCATGAGGCGCCAGACAGAGAAGACGGCAGGGGACGGCGCGATGCCGCCGTGTCCCGCACTTCAACAGGCAATCCTCAAAGTATGGTTAACCGTCCTTAGGGTTAACGGGTGACCAAGCGTCGGAAGCGCGCTCATCCCGCGAATGCGACGGCGAAACGCACCGCGACCGGCATTCGGCCGGATGCGGTGCGCAGTCGAGCGGAGTGGAGAGAACCTGGAAGGCCGTCTCAGCCGTGAAGGGCAAGCCGCCAGAGAGGCGCGGAGGGGCACGTCATCAGCGCCGAGGCCGACAGCGCGACGCCATAGGGCAGGCCGACGCAGCGATCGTGCAGACGCAGGGCGAAGGGCCAGGCGACGACGAAGCCCGGCAGGGGATGCCCGCGCACGTACAGGATCGCGAGCGCCAGGGCGCCACCGATCAGCGAAAAATTCACCACGTAATCCAGGAGCGGCTCGAACCCGAGCCACAGGGCCGTCGCCGCGGCGAGCTTCGCGTCGCCACCGCCGACGCCGCCAAGCAGGAACAGCCCGATCCCGACCAGCAGGACCAGCGCGAAGGCGCCGACATGGGTCCCGATCTCGGACCAGCTCAACGCACCGGACGCCGCCAGGACCGCGAAGGCGGCCACCAGGGCAAGACTGATGCGGTTGGGGATCGTCATCGTGAGGATGTCGCTCACGGCCGCGTAGGCCATCAGGAACGGGAACACGACGAGGAGGCAGAGGCTGGCCATGCGGGCTCGCGGCGCGAATCGGGTTTGCAGGTCCGGGACGCCGGACGAGGGGCCGGCACGGCGTCTCGCCCCGCCTGGGACGCGCCGACCCGCCGGATGCGGGTCGGCCCATGACGTCCAGATAACATCGTCCGATAAGGCGGATGCCGATCCGTCGAACGACATGCCGTCCAGTGCGATGCGCGGTGCGAACCTCGATCGGTGCGCGATCGAGGGTCGCCCTTACTTGAGGTTGCCGGCGATCGAGTTGAACTGAGCGCCCAGGTTGTTGCCGACCGTGCGGGCAGCAACGATCACCGCGAGGGCGATCAGGGTGGCGATCAGACCGTACTCGATCGCGGTGGCACCGGACTCGTCGCTGACGAAACGCTTCAGCTTGTTGATCATAACTCGGTTCCCGCCTCAGTGATCTCGGTTAGTCCGTCGACAATCGACTGCCGCCGATCGGGACTGAGGGCAACCTAGGCAGGCCGCGTTGAGGTTGGGTTAAAACGATCGCGGATCCCGGCCGGTCGCAGCGAAATTCCGACGCTGGTTAATGTCCGGCCGGGCGACTCCACGCGCGGCCGGACGCTGGGTCGCCACGCGGGCTTAGCGGTTTGTCAACCATCCGACGCTTGACTGGTGGTGAAACCGCCGTCCCCGAAAGACTGTCTGCCGATGAGCCCGCCCCGCCCTCCGAGCCCTCCGCGTGACGCGGGCCTGCCCTTCGCCGCCGGCCTGCCGGCGATGGCGCTGGCCGTCGCGTTGCTGGTCCCCGCGGTCGTTCTTGCGCCCGCCGCCGTCCGGGCGAATGACGGAGCGACCGTCACCGTCTCCGTCGACAACGCCAAGGTGATCCGCCTGCCGGAGCGCACCGCCACGGTGATCGTCGGCAACCCGATCATCGCCGACGTGTCGTTGCAGCGGAACGGCATCGTGGTCCTGACCGGCAAGAGCTTCGGCAGCACCAACCTCATCGCCCTCGACGCGGGGGGCACGATGCTGGCGGAATCCGCGATCAGCGTGCGGGCGGGCAATCCGTCGGTGGTCACGGTGCAGCGGGGGCTTGAGCGCGAGTCCTATTCCTGCACGCCGGCCTGCCAGCCGGCGGTGCAGCTCGGCGATGCACAGCGCTACTTCTCCGAGGTGAGCGCCCAGACCGGCCAGCGCAATTCGCTGGCGATCGCCGGGGCCGGAGGCGGGGGCGGAGCGGCGTCGCGTTGAGACTCGACGATCGGCGCAACCGATCCGCAACTCTTCGACCCGTAGAGAGTGTCGCGGCCAACCAGAAACCGAGACCATGCTCCGACGGCATGGACGCCGGTTTGTTGGAGAAAGTACTGCAAACTCAAATATCTGGAATGGTGCCCGATGGCGGCGTGATCGGGGGCCGCTCCAAGCGGACCAAGCGTCGGTCCACCTCGGGCCACGTCACCGCCGCAACACCCGGACCTGACCGCATCATGCCCTCTCGCCTGCTCCATGTCGGAGGGCCGCCGGCCGGGCGGGCCGCCGGCCTCCGCAACCGGGTCGTCACACGGATCGCGCACTTCCCGTCGGCCCGCGAGGGCGCGACCGCGGTGGAGTTCGCGCTGATCGCGATGCCGTTCCTCTGCCTCATCGCGGCGATCATCGAGACGGCGCTCGCGTTTTTCGCCGGCCAGATCCTCGACAACGCCGTCTCGAGCGCGGCCCGCCAGCTCTATACCGGGCAGTTCCAGGCGGCGCGGTCGACGGATCCGGCTCCGCCTCCCAACACCACGACGCAAGCGGTCGCCCTCCAGAAGTTCAAGGACGCCCTCTGCAATGGTCGAGTCACGATCTTCTCGTGCAGCAGCGTCAAGGTCGACGTGCTGACGATGGCGGACGGCTCCGACTTCACACCGCCGAACCCGATCGACACCGCCAACCGGGCCTGGCGGACCACGCCCACGGCCTTCGGCACGCAATACCAGAATCCGGGCTCCAACCAGATCGTGATCGTCCAGGCGGCGGTGGAATTTCCGGTCTTCTTCGGCTTCCTCAACCCCAACACCCTGGCGAACGGCAAGCGCGTGCTGCAAAGCACGGTGGTCTTCCGCACGGAGCCCTACCAATGAGCACGCGGTGGGGGTCCGCTGTCTCGGGCGCGGCCCTGCGGGCCGCTCTCCGCTTGCGGCGCGCGTCCGAGCGCCTGGGGCGTGCGCAGGACGGCGTCGCAGCGGTCGAGTTCGCGATGGTGCTGCCGCTCCTGCTGCTGCTCTATTTCGGCACCACCGATCTCGCCGGCTACGTCAGCAACTTCCGTAAGGTGACCCTGTCGGCCCGCGCCGTGGCCGACCTGGTGGCGCGGGAAGGGGGCGACATCTCGACGGGACAGTTCGCCACCATCATCAAGGCCGGGCGGGCGGTGCTGACTCCGTATGACGGCGCCTCGGCGCGCATCGCCGCCAAGGCGATCGGCGTGTACGACGCGAATGGCCGGGCGATGGTCTGCTCCTATGCGGTCGATGCCGGGAACGCCGGCGCACCGGCCCCGACCGGGCCGACCGACGTGCCGCCGGTGCCGGACGCCTTCAAGAGTGCGGGCGCCCGCTATGTTGTCGTCGAGTTGACCATGGCCTACAGGCCGATCTTCGCCGCCAGCTTCGCCAGGCGGTTCAATCTCGGCACCATGACCGAATCGGTGGTCTGGCCGGTGCGCAACGGCAAGGTCTACAACACCTCGGTCACCTCGAACCCGGAGGTCGTGCTGCCGAACGTCGTGAACAACAGCAACGGCGGGGCCTGCCCGAGCAACTGACGCTTTATCCCAACGGCCGAAGATGCTGACGCATCGCATTCGATCCCGGGCAGGCCCGAGATCGACGGGGCCGTTGATCCATCTCGAATTGTCGAGATCAAGGCAAAGGCTTGGCGACCATTCGAGACCGGAACCAAAGGTCGTTTTCTTTCGACCGTTGGTATCGCTCGTCGAGAGTCCCCCTCACCCTCGCTCGGGCTGCGCCTCCGCCCCTTTCCTCGACAAGGGGGCGAAAGCCTCGCCCCGCCTGCGGGGAGAGGAGGTCCCCTGCGCTCCATATCGTCCCCGGACAGCCCTGCCGCGGAGAGGAGAGGGCGCCTCACGCGATGCCGAGTTTCGCCTTCAGGAGCGCGTTCACCGCCGCCGGGTTGGCCTTGCCGCCGGTCGCCTTCATGGTCTGGCCGACGAACCAGCCGAGCAGGGTGGGCTTGGCCTTGGCCTGCTCGACCTTGTCGGGGTTCGCCGCGATGATCTGGTCGATCGCCGCCTCGATCGCGCCGGTATCGGTGACCTGGCGCAGGCCGCGGCTCTCGACGATCTGGCGCGGCTCGCCGCCCTCGCTCCAGACGATCTCGAACACGTCCTTGGCGATCTTGCCCGAGATGGTGCCGTCGCCGATCAGATCGACGATCGCACCGAGCTGGCCGGCCGAGACCGGGCTGTCCTCGATGCCCTTGGCCTCCTTGTTCAGGCGGCCGAACAGCTCGTTGATGACCCAGTTCGCCGCGATCTTGCCGTCGCGGCCCTTGGCCACCGCCTCGAAGTAATCGGCCGCGGCGCGCTCGGCGACCAGCACCGTCGCGTCGTAGGGCGACAGGCCGTAGGTCTCGATGAAGCGGGCCTTCTTCGCGTCGGGCAGCTCCGGCAGTCCGGCGGCCAGCCCGTCGACGAAAGCCTGGTCGAATTCGAGCGGCAGCAGGTCCGGATCGGGGAAGTAGCGGTAATCGTGCGCCTCTTCCTTCGAGCGCATCGAGCGGGTCTCGCCCTTGTTCGGGTCGAACAGGCGCGTCTCCTGGTCGATCGTGCCGCCATCCTCGATGATGGCGATCTGGCGCCGCGCCTCGACCTCGATCGCCTGGCCGATGAAGCGGATCGAGTTGACGTTCTTGATCTCGCAGCGGGTGCCGAGGGGGTCGCCGGGCCTGCGGACGGAGACGTTCACGTCGGCGCGAAGGTTCCCCTTCTCCATGTCGCCGTCGCAGGTGCCGAGGTAGCGCAGGATGGTGCGCAGCTTCGTCACATAAGCCTTGGCCTCCTCCGAGGAGCGCAGGTCCGGCTTCGAGACGATCTCCATCAGCGCCACGCCCGACCGGTTGAGGTCGACGAAGCTCATCGTCGGATGCTGGTCGTGCAGCGACTTGCCGGCATCCTGCTCCAGGTGCAGGCGCTCGATCCCGACCCGGATGCTCTCGCCGTCGGGGAGATCGACCAGCACCTCGCCCTCGCCGACGATCGGGCTCTTGTACTGGCTGATCTGGTAGCCCTGGGGCAGGTCCGGATAGAAGTAGTTCTTCCGGTCGAACACCGAGCGGTGGTTGATCTGCGCCTTGAGGCCGAGTCCCGTGCGAACCGCCTGCGCGACGCATTCGCGGTTGATCACCGGCAGCATGCCGGGCATCGCGGCGTCGACCAGCGAGACGTTGTCGTTCGGCTCGGCCCCGAAGGCGGTCGGCGCGCCGGAAAACAGCTTCGAGCGGCTGGTGACCTGGGCATGGATCTCCATGCCGATCACCACCTCCCAGTCGCCCAGCGCGCCCTTGATCAGCTTCTTGGGGTTCACGGGAGCGGTCATGGCGGTCTTCTGTCTCTCAGGCGGTCCTCCCCTCTCCCGTGTGGGGGAGGGGTGCGTTTGCGCCTAGTAGGAAGGGCGGCGTGTGAGCGTCAAGCGCGCGGCGCGATCGCCCGCCGGGCGGTGTAGCCGAGGATCGCGTAGATCAGCGCCGCACCCGTGCGGACGGGGAAGAAGGTCGGCAGCTCGCGCCCGATCGGGGCCGGCCACGGCACGCCGATCCCGGTCAGCGCCCACGACACCAGCACCGAGACGACCAGGGCGATCATCGCGACGAGCACGACCTTGCCGAACTGGTCCGCCTTCCAGCCCAGACAGAGCGCGAGTCCGATCAGGACCGGATCGAACGCCGCCATGATCCAGATTTCGGGCGGGTAATACGGGACGGAGGGGTGGTTCACGCCCACCACGCCTGCGGCAGGGCGATGCGGCCCGCCGCCTCTTCGATCACCTGGCCGGCCGCAAACAACGTCTCCTCGTCGAAGGGACGGCCGATGAGCTGGAGGCCGAGCGGCAGCCCCTGCCCGTCGAGCCCGGCCGGCACAGCGAGGCCCGGCAGGCCCGCCATGTTCACCGTCACGGTGAACACGTCGAGGAGGTACATCTCGACCGGATCGGCCTTCGCCTTCTCGCCGAAGCCGAAGGCGGCGGACGGGGTGGTGGGGGTCAGGATCGCGTCGACGCCCGAGGCGTAGACCTGCTCGAAATCGCGCTTGATCAGCGTGCGGATCTTCTGCGCCCGGACGTAATAGGCGTCGTAATAGCCGGCCGAGAGCACGTAGGTGCCGATCATGATCCGGCGTTTGACCTCGCGGCCGAAGCCGGCGGCGCGGGTCGCCTCGTACATTCCGGCGATGTCCTTGCCGGGTACGCGCAGGCCGTAGCGCACGCCGTCGTAGCGGGCGAGGTTCGAGGACGCTTCCGCCGGCGCCACGATGTAGTAGGCCGGCAGCGCGTATTGCGTGTGCGGCAGCGACACCTCGACCACCGTGGCGCCGGCGTCGCGCAGCCAGTCGGCGCCCTGCTGCCACAGGCGCTCGATCTCGGCCGGCATGCCGTCGACCCGGTACTCCTTCGGGATGCCGATGGTGAGGCCCTTGACGCCGCGGTTCACCGCCGCCTCGAAATCCGGCACCGGCAGGTTCACCGAGGTGGTGTCCTTGTCGTCGTGGCCGGACATCGAGGTCAGCAGGATCGCGGTGTCGCGCACCGTGCGGGCGATCGGCCCGGCCTGATCGAGGGACGACGCGAAGGCGACGGTGCCCCAGCGCGAGCAGCGGCCATAGGTCGGCTTGATGCCGACCGTGCCGGTGAAGGCCGCCGGCTGGCGGATCGAGCCGCCGGTATCCGTGGCGGTGGCGCCTAGGCACAGGCGAGCGGCGACCGCGGCGGCCGAGCCGCCCGACGAGCCGCCGGGCACCAGCTTGGTCTCGTCATGCGTTCCTTCGGGGCCCTTGCGCCGCCAGGGCGAGATCACCGGGCCGAAGGCGCTGGTCTCGTTCGACGAGCCCATGGCGAACTCGTCGAGGTTGAGCTTGCCGAGCATCACCGCGCCGTCGCGCCACAGATTGTGCGTGACGGTGGATTCGTAATGCGGCTGGAAGCCTTCGAGGATCTTCGACGCCGCCGTCGTGGTGACGCCGTGGGTGCAGAACAGGTCCTTGATGCCGAGCGGCAGGCCCTCCAGCGGCCGGGCCTCGCCGGCGGCAAGCTTCTGGTCGGCGACATCCGCCATGGCGAGCGCCCGGTCGGGCGTCTCGCGCAGGTAGGCGTTCAGCACGCGCGCCTTCTCGATCGCCGTAATATGGGCTTGCGCCAGCTCCCGGGCGGAGAAGTCCTTCGCCCGCAGGCCGTCGCGGGCCTGGGCCAGGGTGAGGTCGGTCAGCTCTGCCGGCTTGGTCGTCACGATCGTTTCGTCCTGTCGCGGGCCCGCAGGGGCCGCCATGGCTGCGTGGTCTTTGCGAGACGCCCGAGGGTTACTCGACGACCTTCGGCACCAGGAAGTAATTGTCCTCGGTCAGCGGCGCGTTGAAGACGATCTCGCGGGCGTGGCCGCCATCGGTGATCACGTCCTCGCGGCTCTTCATCGCCATCGGGGTCACCGAGGTCATCGGCTCGACGGTCGCGACGTCGACCGCGTCGAGCTGCTCGACGAAGGACAGGATGGCGTTCAGCTCGTCCTGAAGCGGCGCCACCTCCTCGTCGGTGACCGCGATCCGCGCCAGATGCGCGATGCGCCGGACCGTCTTGGCGTCGACCGACATGGGCACTCCGTTGGGGGCAAGGCGAGGCACCGGGCGTGTCGGACCCGGCGGGCCGACCGACGGCCGCCGGGGGCTATAGCATCGGCTTTCGCGCTGCCGCAACGGGCGGGCGGTCAGGCCGCCGGCCTTGCCGAGGGAAGCGCCGCGATGGCGTGGGCCCGGGTGCTCGGCACCTCGATCAGCACCGCCCGCGGCTTGAAGTGCCGGCGCGCCTCCATGCTGCCGGTATAGAGCACCGCGGCGGCGGTGAGCAGCATCAGCTTGTGCTTGCGCGGCATCCGCGGGCGCGCCGCCGCCTGCGGCGGCGGGTCGACAGGAAGCGCCGCGGTCCGGCCGATCCGGCGGCCGATGGCCAGGATGGCGCCGGCCGGCACGCGGCGGGGCGGGGCGGCCGGGCCGTCCTCGACGGTCCCGGCGATGGCCGGCGGCGGGGTCACGCCCCCGTCGCGGCCGAGGGGCATCCGGCCCTGGGCCGGCGGGGCGGTGTCCTGTGCGGGGGCTCGTTCCTGCCGGCCGGTATCAAGCGAGAAGGGAAGGATGACGGCAGCCACGACGACCTCGTTGCGGGGGGGACGGCAGGTTAACGTTTCGTTAATCCCGCCAGAGCCGCCCGGCTACGTCAAACTTTCGTTAACCTTAACGGTGCCCTTGTCCCCGGGCCCGCGGCGGTTGCCCTCCGGGAGAGGGCGCCCGTTGGTCCCGTGCTCCTGCTCCCCGTCCCCACGCGCCTCGTGCTACGGCACCGTGACGGCGGTGCCCTTGTGCGGCACGATCACCTGCACGCCGCTGCCGTCGAGGGCGGCGACGAAGCGGTCGGCGCTCGGGTCGACGATCGGGAAGGAGCCGTAGTGGCAGGGGATCACCGCCTTGGGCGTGAAGAAGCGGGTCACCGCGAGCGCCGCGGTCTCAGCCCCCATGGTGAACCGGTCGCCGATCGGCACCATCAGCACGTCGGGGCGATAGATCTCCTGGATCAGCGCCATGTCGCCGAAGATGTCGGTGTCGCCCATGTGGTAGACGGTCGGCTCGCCCTCGGCCCGCACGATCACGCCGTTCGGCAGTCCGAGCGGCACCGTCACCCCGGCCTCGCTCATGCCGGCCGAATGGTCGGCCCGCACCAGGCTGACCCGGAAGCCGCCGACATCGACGGTGCCGCCGGTGTTCATTGGCTCGAACTGAGTCACGCCCTTCGAGGCCAGCCACATGCACAGGTCGTAGTTGGTGACGACCTTGGCGCCGGTCTCGGCGGCGATCTCGACCGTGTCGCCGACGTGATCGCCGTGGCCGTGGGTGACGAGGATATGGGTCGCGCCCTCGGTCGCCGCCTTGCGGTCGCCGTCGAAGGCCGGGTTGCCGCTGAAGAACGGATCGATCAACACATGGGAGGAGCCGAAATCGAGGCGGAAGGCGGAATGGCCGAACCAGGTGATACGCATCGGATGGTCTCCGGGCGAGGGATGGTGGGGCGTGGGACGGGGCGGCCGACCGCCCGGACGCTGCGTCGGAGCGGGGCCGGCACCGCCTACCTAATGCGCGGAGGCCGGCCGTGAACCGGGAAGCGATCGCGGCCTTCGCGGCCGAGTCGCGCGGGGGCGCCCGCCTGCTCGGGCTCGATCTCGGCACCAAGACCATCGGGCTTTCCCTCTCGGACGTGCAGCGCCGGATCGCCTCGCCGCTGGAGACGATCCGGCGCGTCAAGTTCACCCCCGACGCCGCGGCCTTGGCGGGGATCGCGACGAAGCACGGGGTCGGCGGGCTGGTGGTCGGGTTGCCCCTCAACATGGACGGCAGCGAGGGCCCGCGGGTGCAATCGACCCGGGCCTTCATGCGCAACCTCAAGCCCATCCTGCCCCTGCCGGTGCTGTTCTGGGACGAGCGCCTGTCCACGGCGGCGGTCACCCGCACCCTGCTGGAGGCCGATGCCTCCCGGGCGCGGCGCGGCGAACTCGTCGACAAGCTCGCCGCCGCCTACATCCTGCAAGGCTGCCTCGACGTGCTGGATCGGCTGCGCGACGACGGCGAGGAGGAGTTTTCGGAGCGGTAGGGCGCTGCGGCAGGGGCGGTCCCGAATCCCCGGGTGGGCTTCACGAGCGTCAGGAGCGTTCCGGCCGCCACGGCGCTTGCGTCATCCCCGAGACCGGGAGTGATCCGACGTCCGGACGAATCCTTCCGGACGTCGGATCGCCAGCCCGCGCAGTCGAAACCGTCGGCTCCACACGCCTGAGCGAAGCCGATCTCCGCATCGCGAAGCGATCCGGCGGACATCGTAGGATGCGCCGAACTTGCATCTTATACCAACGGCCCAAGATGCTGACGCATCGGGCCCTTGACCCATCGCGAATTTTCGATGTCAAGCCAGAGGCTTGGCGAAAATTCGAGAACAGAACCAAAGGTCGTTTTCAACGACCGTTGGTAT
>NZ_LABX01000165.1 GCF_001043915.1 Methylobacterium aquaticum
CAGCAGCACCGGCATCAGGTCGGGGAGGGGAGAGGGGGTCGGATCGGTCATCGCGGGATTGCGGGCTCTTGCGTGGGGACGGACGGGCGGGTGGCGCCTCTTAATCCCAAGGCGCCGCGAACGAAAACCCGCCCGGATCGGCCGGGGACGTGCCGATCCCCGCCGTTGCTTTCGGGTCGTCGGTGGCTATAGTCCGCGCGCTTTTGCAAGGCCGGCGGGCACCCGCACGGCCCGTTTTCGTCTTGTTCGGGAGACCTCGAGAGTGATCACGCCCGCCTTCGCGCAGGGAGCCGGGATGTCCGGTGGCACGGACATCCTCGTGCAGGTCGTCCCCTTCATCCTGATCTTCGTGATCATGTACTTCCTGATCCTGCGGCCGCAGCAGCGCCGCGCCAAGGAGCACCAGGACATGGTCAAGAACGTGCGCCGCGGCGACACGGTGGTGACCACCGGCGGCATCGTCGGCCGGGTCTCCAAGGTGACCGAGGCGCCCGAGATCGACGTCGAGATCGCCCCGAACGTCAACGTCAAGGTGGTCCGCACGATGATCGCCGAGGTCCGTGCCAAGGGCGAGCCGGTCAAGGCCGCCTGAGCCTGACCTGACGTCGGGACAGGCCCGGACGGAGGCGCCGGGCCGCCCTCTCTGCCCCCTCTTCGAGACCGGTTGGGACGCCGCGGATGCTCCGTATCTCCACCACGAAGGCCGTCGCGACGCTCGCCGTGATCCTGCTCGGCCTGACGCTCGCCGTGCCGAGCTTCTTCACGGCCGATCAGCGCAAGGGCTTCATCGCCTCCCTGCCGTCCTGGTTCCCGACCTGGATCGTGCCGACCCGCGCCATCGTGCTCGGCCTCGACCTCCAGGGCGGCTCGCAGATCGTGCTCGAGGTCGACCGCAACGACCTGTTGCGCTCGATGACGCAGGGCCTGCGCGACGACGTGCGCGGCGCGCTGCGGGCGGAGGGCGTCCAGGCCGATGGCGGCATCCAGCTCACCCCCCGCGGCGTGCAGCTGCGGGTGTCGGACGCCGCCAACCGCGCCAAGGTTCTGCCGAAGCTGCGCGCCCTGTCGCAGCCGGTGACCGACGCGGTGATGGGCCAGACCGGCGCCAGCACCCTCGACGTCCGGGAGGAGCCGAACGGGCTGATCCAGCTCGCCTTCACGGATGCCGGGCTCAATGCCCGCACCCGCCGGGCGGTCACCCAGGCGATCGAGGTGGTGCGCCGCCGCATCGACGTGACCGGCACCACCGAGCCGTCGATCCAGCAGCAGGGCACCGACCGGATCCTGGTCCAGCTCCCCGGCGTGCAGGATCCGCAACGGATCGAGACCCTGCTTCAGGGCACCGCCAAGCTCGAATTCCGCCTGCTCGCCGACAGCCCGGCCGGCGACGTCGACATGCTGCCGTCCAAGGACGCCAACGGCCAGAAGGTTCCGGTGGAGCGCCGGGTCCTCGCCGACGGGTCCGACCTGACCGACGCCCAGCCCGGCTTCGACCAGAAGTCGAACGAGCCGATCGTCAACTTCAAGTTCAACCTGCGCGGCGCCCAGCGCTTCGGCCAGGCGACGAGCGAGAATGTCGGCCGCGCCCTGGCGATCGTCCTCGACAACGAGGTCGTGTCGGCGCCCCGCATCCTGCAACCGATCACCGGCGGGCAGGGCCAGATCTCCGGCCGGTTCACGGTGCAGCAGGCCAACGACCTCTCGGTGCTGCTGCGCGCCGGTGCCCTGCCGGCCAAGCTGACCATCATCGAGCGCCGCACCGTCGGCCCGGGCCTCGGCCGCGACTCGATCGAGGCCGGCAAGAACGCCACCATCGTGGCAACGGTGCTGGTCGTCGTGCTGATGTTCGCGGCCTACGGGGTGTTCGGCCTGTTCGCCAACATCGCGCTGATCGTCCATGTCGGCCTGATCCTCGGCCTGATGTCGGTGCTGGAAGCCACCATGACGCTCCCGGGTATCGCCGGCATCGTGCTCACCATCGGCACCGCGGTCGATTCCAACGTGCTGATCTACGAGCGCGTGCGCGAGGAGGTGCGGGCCGGCCGCTCGATCCCCTCGGCGCTGCAAGCCGGCTTCGACCGCGCCTTCGCGACCATCGTGGATTCCAACTCCACCATGGCGATCGCCGCGGTGATCCTGTTCTTCCTCGGCTCCGGCCCGGTGAAGGGCTTCGCGGTGGTGTTCATCCTCGGCATCCTGACCACGGTCATCACCGCCGTGACCCTGACCCGGATGATGATCGCCCTGTGGTACCAGCGCCTGCGGCCCAAGACCCTGCCGATCTGAGTCTTTCCCGGCCGGGCGGCGACGCGCCGCCCGGCTCAAGCGCAGCGTTCCGAGCGGGGCGCGCCGACACACCCTTTTCGAGACCGACGATGCGCCTCCTCCGCCTCTGGCCCGACGAATCCCACTTCGACTTCATGCGCCTGCGGCGCTTCAGCTTCCCGCTCTCGGCCTTCATCTCGGTCGCCACGGTGGTGCTGTTCCTCCAGATCGGGCTCAATTTCGGCATCGACTTCAAGGGCGGCACTCTGGTCGAGCTGCGGCCGAAGCCCGGCGTCACCTCCGACGTCGGCGCGGTGCGCCACACCGCGAATGGCTTCGGCTTCGGCGAAACCGAGGTGCAGGAATTCGGCCAGGGCTCGATCTCGGTGCGGTTCCCGCTCCAGGCCGGCGGCGAGACCGGGCAGACCCTGGTGATGCAGAGGGCGCATGAGGCGTTCGACAAGGATTACGCCTTCGACCGCGTCGAGACCGTCGGCCCCCGCGTGTCGGGCGAGCTGGTCCAGTCCGGCACGATCGGCGTCGTGCTCTCGGTCGTGGCGGTGCTGCTCTATCTGTGGTTCCGGTTCGAGCGCGAACTGGCGCTCGGCGCCATCGTCGGCACCCTGCACGACATCGTCATCACGGTCGGGTTGTTCGTCATCACGCGGATCGAGTTCAACATGACGTCGATCGCCGCCATTTTGACGATCGTCGGCTACTCGCTGAACGAGACCGTGGTGGTGTTCGACCGCACCCGCGAGCTGATGCGGCGCTACAAGACCATGCCGACCGAGGAACTCCTCAACCTGTCGATCAACACGACGATGTCGCGCACGGTGATGACCGCGCTGTCGACCGGCCTGTCGCTGCTCGCCCTGGTGCTGTTCGGCGGCGAGGCGATCAAGGGCTTCTCGGTGGTGATGCTGGCCGGCGTGGTGATCTGCACCTACTCGGCGATCTTCGTCTCGACCCCGTTCCTGATCTATATCGGCTTGCAGGCTGGCGGCACCCGGACGCAGACCCGCGACACCTCGGTCCTGCCGCAGGCGGCCGAGTAGTGGCGGACACGCCCGAGACCCGCCCGGACCGGCTGCATGACGGCTTCGTCCCGGGCCGGCACCCGATCGACGCCTATGGCGGCGGGGGTTTTCGCTTCGCCGAGATGTCGCATCGCGGCTCGATCCTGGCGTTGCCGTCCGGTGTCCGGGCCTGGGACGTGACCGAGCCGGCCGGCATCACGCCGCAGAGCCTGGGCGCCCTCGTGGCCGAGGCCGGCGGGGTCGACCTGCTGCTTCTCGGGACCGGGGCCGAGATCGTGTTCGTGCCCGATGCCTTGCGCCGGTTCCTCAAGGAATCCGGCATCGGCCTCGACGTGATGCAGACCGGCGCGGCCGCCCGCACCTACAACATCCTGATGGCCGAGAACCGCAAGGTCGCCGCGGCCCTGATCGCGGTGCCGTAGTCGATCCACAATCCTGAGCCGAGATCCGTGAGCCGAACGTCATGAGCGGAGCCGATGCCCGGGATCCGGCCTGGGCCTACGCCCATTGCGAGACCCTGGTCCGCGAGGGCGACCCGGACCGCTGGTATGCCAGCCTCTACGCCCCGGCGGACAAGCGCCCGCATCTCCACGCGCTCGCGGCGTTCAGCCTGGAGGTGGCACGGGTGCGGGAGGCGGTGTCGAGCCCGATGCCGGGCGAGCTGCGCCTGCAATGGTGGCGCGACGCGCTCCAGGGCGAGGCGCGGGGCGACGTGCGCGCCCATCCGGTCGCGGCGGCCCTCGACGACACGCTGGTCAAGGCGCGCCTGCCGCGCCAGCCCCTCGTCGACCTGATCGATGCGCGGATCTTCGACCTCTACGACGACCCGATGCCCTCGACCCACGATCTCGAAGGCTATTGCGGCGAGACCGCCTCCTGCCTGATCCGCCTCGGCAGCCTGATCCTGGCGAGCGGCTCCGAGCCCGGCGGGGCGGCGGCGGCCGGGCATGCCGGGGTCGCCTATGCGGTGACCGGCCTGCTGCGGGCTCTGCCCTGGCACGCCCGCAGCGGCCAGGTCTACCTGCCGGCGGATGTGCTCAAGGCCCACGGCGTCACCCGCGAGGACATCGTGGCGGGCCGCGGCGGCCCGGGCCTGCTCGGCGCCTGCGCCGACCTGCGGGCGCTGGTGCGCCGCCACCTCGCGGCTTACGCGGCCGAACGGGCAACCATCGCGCCCGTGGCCGCGACGGCCTTCCTGCCGGTCGCCCTGGTCGAGGGGTATCTCGCGCAGATGGAGCGGCCGGGCTACGACCCGCTCGCCAGCGTGATCGACCTGCCGAACTGGCGCCGGATCTGGCGCCTGTGGCGGGCGGCACGGTCGGTCACATAACTTCCAAGTCCCGACCACCGCCGCACAGCGCTCCGCGTCATCCCGGCTTCGCGACGCCGTCGCGCCCCGAAACGACGTGGAGGGGACACGACGCGAAATCCGCCTTGCGAAGCAATCAGTCGGATGTCGCATGACGCCGAGGGCATGAGGGGCGCCCACCTGCCCGACACTATTCGGCCGCCGCCGGCAGCGGCGCCGGCGCCTCGCCGAGCCACTCGCTCAACGACGCCCGGGCGCGGTCGGTCATGGCCCGCTTCTTGGCCTGCGCCTTCTCGGGCCCGCGCAGGCGCTTGCCGTCCGGGGCCTTCGGGGCCCGGTCGAGGGGCGGGAAGAGACCGAAATTGACGTTCATCGGCTGGAACGACCGCGGCGCACCGGCGTCCTCGGCCAAGACGTGCCCACCGGTGATGTGGCCGATGAGCGCCCCCAGGGCCGTCGTGACCGGCAGCGGCTCCAGAATCCGGCCCTGCCGCTCGGCGGCGGCGAAGCGGCCGGCCATCAGGCCGATCGCGGCACTCTCGACATAACCCTCGCAGCCGGTGATCTGGCCGGCGAAGCGCAGCCGCGGCGCGGCCTTGAGCCGCAAGGTCGCGTCGAGGAGGCGCGGGCTGTCGAGATAGGTGTTGCGGTGCAGGCCGCCGAGGCGGGCGAACTCGGCGTTCTCGAGGCCCGGAATCGTGCGGAAGATCCGCACCTGCTCGGCATGGCGCAGCTTCGTCTGGAAGCCGACCATGTTGTAGAGCGTGCCGAGCGCGTTGTCCTGGCGCAGTTGCACGATGGCGTAGGCCTTGACCGTCGGGTTGTGCGGGTTGGTCAGGCCGAAGGGCTTCATCGGCCCGTGGCGCAGGGTCTCGGGGCCGCGCTCGGCCATCACCTCGATCGGCAGGCAGCCGTCGAAATACGGGGTCGAGGCTTCCCATTCCTTGAACGAGGTCTTGTCGCCTGCGACGAGCGCGGCGACGAAGGCGGCGTATTGCTCACGGTCGAGGGGGCAGTTGATGTAATCGGCGCCGGTGCCACCGGGTCCCACCTTGTCGTAGCGGGACTGGAACCAGGCTTTGCCCATGTCGATCGAGTCGCGGTGCACGATCGGCGCGATGGCGTCGAAGAAGGCAAGCGAGTCGGCGCCGGTGAGGCCGCGGATGCCCTCGGCGAGGCCGGGGGCAGTGAGGGGGCCGGTCGCCACGATCACGCTGTCCCAGGCGGCGGGCGGCACCCCGTCGATCTCCTCGCGGGCGATGGTGACGTTCGGATGGCCGTCGAGGGCCGCCGTGACCGCCCGGCTGAAGCCGTCGCGGTCGACCGCGAGGGCGCCGCCGGCCGGGACCTGGTTGGCGTCGCCGCACCGCATGACGAGCGAGCCGAGGCGGCGCATCTCCTGGTGCAGCAGCCCGACGGCGTTCTGCTCCGCATCGTCGGAGCGGAAGGAGTTCGAGCAGACGAGTTCGGCGAGGTTTTGGGTCTGGTGCGCCTCGGTGCCGCGCAGCGGCCGCATCTCGTGCAGCACCACGGGCAGGCCGGCCTCGGCGATCTGCCAGGCCGCTTCGGAACCGGCGAGGCCGCCGCCGACGACGTGAATGGGATTCGATCCGGACATGGCGTGGCATATCGGATCGGGCACCGTCGATGCAACACCGACGGAAAGAGGCGGGGTCCAGACAAGCGAACGCCCGCCGAAAGGGGCGGGCGCGCGAGACGATGACGGGCCCGAGGGCCTTCGATCGACTTGGGGGGACGCGGTACGCGGTACGCCGTACTGGTGAAGCGTGTCGACGCTTACGCGACCGAGCGGGCGATGCCCTGGATCTCGAAGCGGCTGATGCCGAGATCGTCGAGCTCGCGGTCGGACAGACGCGACAGCTCGTGCACGGTCTCACGGTAGCGGAGGTACGAGCGGATCTTGCTGAGGAGGAGGGACACGAACATCGGATTTGACCTCTGAGTGGGCAGCCGGTGCGAACGGTTTTGGCAGCGGCTGCCTGTCTCTGTTGCAACGCACCATATGGGAAATGGCTGCGGTGGTGGGAGACGGAGTCGCGTAAGCCAGCCATGCACGATTCACATGCAGCGCGCAGGGAATCGTCAACCAACCCCTGTGCCTGCCGATTTGGCAGCACTCTGGCGCATGAAGCGCAGGAGTTGCGGGTGTTTAGGCACTATGCTGCACACGCGAAAGGCGGTGATGGCGCAGGCCGGTGAGGCGGCGCAGGAGGGGCACGGCGCAGGGATGCGGCAGCCGGTGATGATCCCGTATGCAGCCCGGCGAGCCTCACCTCCTCTGAAGGCTCGTCGGGCCTGTGCGGAGGCGGGAAAGGGCGCGCATCCGTCGTCGCCCGGTGCAGGGCGCGGGCGGTTTTCGAGATGGAGGGAGCGGGAGACCTGTCCGTCCCCGCTGGGCCGCGGGAGGGCCCGAAGATCGAACGATCCCACCTCCGGTCAGGCTCGACATTCGAGCGGTCCTATACGGTGTCCGAACGATCCGTTCGGACACCGCATCGTCGGCCGATGACTCCATCGCGACGTGTCGATGCCAAGCCCAGAGGTCCGGGGCCTTGGGCTTCGCGACAGTTCGGGACCAGCACCAAAGGTCGTGTTCTGTCGACCGTCGGTATCACGCGAACAGATCCACCACCGAAAACCCTCTCTCCGCCAGCCGCTCGCTCAGCACCCGCCGGTGGCAGCGCTCCGGGTCGCGCTCGAAGCAGAACAGGCAGGTCGGCCCGGCCGCCGCCAGTTCCGCCAGCGCGTCGAGGGCGGCCAGGCCCGCGCCGGTCTCCAGAACCTCCTCGCAATAGATCCGGCGCATCAGCGCGGCATCGTGAGCGCGGGCCGCCTCGCGGCCGGCCTTCGGCGTGCCGAGGCTGCGCAGATGCTGATAGCCGATGCCGGCCTCGGTCAGGCCCGCCGCCAGCGCGCTCTTCGAGAAGCCGCGCTTGCGCGAGGCCGCCACCGCCCGCACGTCGGCGAGCGTCGCCACCCGGGCGTCGCGCAGGGCGGCGGTGAAGCGCTCGGAATCGGCGCCTTCGTAACCGATGGTAAACAGAACCTTGGCCATGGTGCGCCCGGGCAAACATCAGATTCGAGCGGGGCTTATGCCCGATGGCGGGGGGCCGGGCGAGGTGCCGGCCACGCCTACGTGGCTTTTGCGCCACGGATTTCAGAATTCCGTTCGATTCTTGTCAAGCTTCCATTAACCGGCCCCACCGCATCGAATAGCCATAGTGTTCCGCGTGAAGTCAGGCCGCGCCCCGATGCCGATGGAGTCGACGATCCCCTCCGCCCCGTGGTCCTCCGTCGTGTCGCGCGGTGTCCGGTGGGGCAGGCGCGTGCTGGCGGTGGCCAGCCTCGCGATGCTCGGAGCCTGCGCCGGAGGGGGCGCCGATTTCTATCCGACCAAGGGCGACGTGAAGCCTCATCCGGGCGTCGCCAAGGCGAAGATGCACCCGATCCAGGGCATCGACGTCTCGAAGTGGCAGGGCCCGATCGACTGGACCTCGGTGAAGGGGGCCGGCACCCAGTTCGCCTACATCAAGGCGACGGAAGGCGGCGACCATGTCGACGACCGCTTCCGCGAGAACTGGGACGGCGCCGGCCGGGCCGGCGTGCCGCGGGGTGCCTACCACTTCGTCTTCTGGTGCCGCTCGGCCAAGGACCAGATGGACTGGTTCAAGCGCAACGTCCCCAACGACCCGACCGCCCTGCCGCCGGTCCTCGATGTCGAATGGAACGGCCACTCGCAGCTCTGCCCCAAGAAGCTGCCGAAGGCCCAGGCTCTCGCCATGACCGAGTACATGCTGCGGGAGATGGAAGCCTATACCGGTAAGCGGCCAATCATCTACACCGACATCACCTTCCACAAGGACGTACTGGAGGGCGAGCTGCCGGATTACCCGCATTGGGTCCGCTCCACGGCCGCCGAGCCGGAGCAGCGCTACGTCAATCGCGACTGGATGCTGTGGCAGTTCACCTCGACCGGCCGGGTGCCGGGGGTGCGGGGCGACGTGGACCGCAACGCCTTCTACGGCACGCAAGCCGAATGGGCCTCGTTCCTCGCCACCGATTGCGACCCGCGCCATCACCGCCGGCTGTCGGCGGCGGGTTTGTGCACCGACAAGTGACGCCGCGACGGAGACGCGAAGCCCGGTCCGCGACGAGCGGCCGGGCTTTTTTTGTGACGGATGACGTGTCCGTCTCGCGATCTCATCCTGATGTGTCATACCAACGGCCGAAGATGCTGACGCATCGATTCGATCTCGGGTGGACTGGCCTCGAAGGAAAGCTCCAGGGATCTCTGATCTCTGCGAGTTCCGGATGCCTCTTTCGAGGCTGGAGCGCTTCACGATCGCGTTGCCATCGCGAAGCTTTTCTCGCTGTTTGATTTTGCCGCATTTCCTGCGACGAACCGGTATCCACTTCGTCGGAACATGCTCTCGTCGATTGAAAATCGACCAACACGTCAGGATGAGGCTGCGTATTGCAGACAATTTTCTTGGGAGAACAGGCTCTCCGTGTGACGCCGTCGACAGGATGAACGGCGGATCCTCGCCCCTCAGCCGTTGCGGAAGGTGTAGCTGTAGCCGTTCAGGGCCGGCGCGCCGCCGAGATGGGCATAGAGCACCTTCGCGCCCTTCGGGAAGAAGCCCGTCTGCACGAGGTCGATCAGGCCCTGCATCGACTTGCCCTCGTAGACCGGGTCGGTGATCATCGCTTCGAGCCGGGCCGCGAGGCGGATCGCCTCCACGGTCTCCTTGGACGGCACGCCGTAGACCGGGTAGGCGTAGTCCTCCTTCAGCACCACGTCGTCGGCCACGATCTCGCCGGCACCGACCAGGGCGGCGGTGTTCCGGGCGATCTCCAGCACCTGCGCCTTGGTCTGGGCCGGGGTGCAGGAGGCGTCGATGCCGATGACGTTCCGGGCCCGGCCGTCGGGCTTGAAGCCGACCAGCATGCCCGCATGGGTCGAGCCGGTGACGGTGCAGACCACGATGTAGTCGAAATGGAGGCCCATCTCGGCCTCCTGCTTGCGCACCTCTTCCGCGAAGCCGACATAGCCGAGCCCGCCGAACTTGTGGACCGAGGCGCCCGCGGGAATCGCGTAGGGCTTGCCGCCCTTGGCCTTCACGTCCTCGATCGCCTGCTTCCAGCTGTCGCGGATGCCGATGTCGAAGCCGTCGTCCACGAGCTGCGATTCGGCGCCCATGATCCGCGTCAGCATGATGTTGCCGACCCGGTCGTAGACCGCGTCCTCGTGCGGCACCCAGGCTTCCTGGATCACCCGGCACTTCATGCCGATCTTGGCCGCCACCGCCGCCACCATGCGGGTGTGGTTCGACTGCACGCCACCGATCGACACCAGGGTGTCGGCGCCCGAGGCGATCGCGTCCGGCACGATGTATTCGAGCTTGCGCAGCTTGTTGCCGCCATAGGCCAGGCCCGAATTGCAGTCGTCGCGCTTGGCGTAGATCTGCACATCGCCGCCGAGATGTGCGGTCAGGCGCGGCAAGTGCTCGATCGGGGTCGGGCCGAAGGTCAGGGGATAGCGCTCGAACTGCGACAGCATCGATTCGGTCATGGCCAGGGTCCTGTGTGGAAGCCGCGATCACCTTAGCAAGCCTCTGGCGAAAGGTGCTCTCGAACTTCACCGAATTTCGAAGCTCAGCGGCACTTCAAGCGAGCAACCATGGTAGGATCGCCCGCATCCAGACCATCCAGCGGAAGGATCTTTCATGGCTACCGGGCTCGACCGCATCGACCTGAAAATTCTCCGGATCCTTCAAGAGGATGGCCGCATCGGCAATGCGGAGCTGGCCAAGCGCGTCAACACCAGCCCGGCGACCTGCCACCGCCGCACCCAGCGCCTGTTCGACGACGGCTATCTCCGCGGCGTGCGCGCCGTGGTGGCGCCCGAGAAGGTGGGACGCGGCGCGCTGGTCCTCGTCGGCGTCGTGCTCGACCGGTCGACGCCCGAGAGTTTTTCCGCCTTCGAAGCCGCGGCGCTCGCCATGCCGACTTTGCTCGATTGCCATCTCGTCGCCGGGGACTTCGACTACTTCCTCAAGATCCGCGTCTCCGACATGGGCGACTTCAACCGGATGCACAGCGAGATCCTGATCGCCCTGCCCGGGGTGCGCCAGACCCGGACCTTCTTCGTCATGAAGGAGGTGATCGACAACGCCCCGCTCAGCCTGTGAGATCGCGGCGGTTGCCGCTGTACGCAGTTTGTTCTAGTCCTTGCCGGAGACTGTCCCGGAGCCCTGGCCCGGGAGCCCATCTGGTTATCCGTAGGGCTGGCCCCATCTGGTCCTCCATACGGTCGACAGGGTTCCCGGCCTCGCGGGCTCCCGGCCGGTCCCCGGTCCCACCAAGCCTGGCCGCGCCTTTCCCGGCGGCGGCCCGGAGCCTTCCTGCATGGCCTCTCTCGACAAGCTCTTCGACGGTTCCGCGGAAGGCCGCGTGATCGCGGTACGGGGCGCCCGCGAGCACAACCTGAAGAACGTCGACCTGACGATCCCGCGCGACAAGCTGGTGGTCTTCACCGGCCTGTCCGGCTCCGGCAAGTCGTCGCTCGCCTTCGACACCATCTATGCCGAGGGCCAGCGCCGCTACGTCGAATCGCTCTCGGCCTATGCGCGCCAGTTCCTCGAGATGATGGCGAAGCCCGACGTCGACCAGATCGACGGGCTGTCGCCGGCGATCTCGATCGAGCAGAAGACCACCTCGAAGAACCCGCGCTCGACGGTCGGCACCGTCACGGAGATCTACGACTACATGCGCCTGCTCTGGGCGCGGGTCGGGATCCCGTACTCGCCGGCCACCGGCCTGCCGATCGAGAGCCAGACCGTCAGCCAGATGGTCGACCGTGTGCTGGCGCTGCCCGAGAAGACCCGGCTCTACCTGCTGGCGCCGGTGGTGCGCGGCCGCAAGGGCGAGTACCGCAAGGAGATCGCCGAGTTCCAGAAGAAGGGTTTCCAGCGCCTGCGCATCGACGGCGAATACTACGCCATCGACGACGTGCCGAAGCTCGACAAGAAACTGAAGCACGACATCGACGTGGTGGTGGACCGGATCGTGGTGCGGGCCGACATGGCCTCGCGGCTGGCCGATTCGTTCGAAACCGCGCTGGAACTGGCCGACGGCATCGCGGTCGTGGCCTTCGCGGATGCGCCGGAGGACGGCCCTTCCCCCGACCCGATCACCTTCTCGTCGCGCTTCGCCTGCCCGGTCTCCGGCTTCACGATTCCCGAGATCGAGCCGAGATTGTTCTCGTTCAACAATCCCTTCGGCGCCTGCCCGACCTGCGGCGGCATCGGCCACGAGATGCGGATCGACCCGACGCTGGTCATCGCCGACGAGGCGTTGAGCCTGTCGCGCGGCGCCATCGCACCCTGGGCCAAGTCGACCTCGCCCTATTACGGCCAGACCCTGGACGCCCTGGCGAAGCACTATCGCTTTCGCACCGACACGCCCTGGGGCAAGCTCACCGAGGCCGCCCGCCAAGTGGTGCTCTACGGCTCGGACGGCGACGAGATCCGCTTCGCCTACAATGACGGCTTGCGCGCCTACGAGGTCTCGAAGCCGTTCGAAGGCGTGATCCCGAACCTGGAGCGGCGCTACAAGGAGACCGACAGCGACACGGCCCGGGAGGAGATCGGCCGCTTCATGGCCGAAACGCCGTGCTCGGCCTGCGGCGGCAAGCGGCTGAAGCCTGAGGCCCTGGCGGTGAAGATCGCCGGGTCCGACATCGGCGATGCCACGGTGCTGTCGGTGCGGGATGCCCATCGCTGGTTCGGTGAACTGCCCGAGCATCTGAGCCCGAAGCAGAACGAGATCGCGGTCCGCATCCTGAAGGAGATCCGCGACCGGCTGACCTTCCTGGTCGATGTCGGGCTCGAATACCTCACCCTCGCCCGCGGCTCGGGCTCGCTGTCGGGCGGCGAGAGCCAGCGCATCCGGCTGGCCTCGCAGATCGGCTCGGGCCTCACCGGCGTCCTGTATGTCCTCGACGAGCCGTCGATCGGCCTGCACCAGCGCGACAACGAGCGCCTGCTCGGCACGCTGAAGCGGCTGCGCGACCTCGGCAACTCGGTCATTGTGGTCGAGCACGACGAGGATGCGATCCTCCAGGCCGATTACGTCGTCGATGTCGGGCCCGGTGCCGGCATCCATGGCGGGCGAATCGTGGCGCAAGGCACGCCGCCCGAGCTGCTGGCCGACCCGAACTCGCTGACCGCGCAATACCTCACCGGCAGGTTGTCGGTCCGGGTGCCGAAGAGCCGGCGCAAGGCCAAGACCATCTCTGCCGCCAAGGGCGAGCCGGCCGAGCCGCAGATGCTCCGCCTCGTCGGTGCGCGGGGCAACAACCTGAAGGACGTGACCGTGGCGATCCCGCTCGGCACCTTCACCTGCATCACCGGAGTGTCCGGCGGCGGCAAGTCGACGCTCGTCGTCGACACGCTCTACAAGGCGGTGGCGCGCAAGCTCAACGGCGCCGTGGAACACCCGGCGCCCCACGACCGCATCGAGGGGCTGGAGCATCTCGACAAGGTCATCGACATCGACCAGTCGCCGATCGGCCGCACGCCACGGTCGAATCCCGCCACCTATATCGGTGCCTTCACGCCGATCCGCGACTGGTTCGCCGGCCTGCCCGAGGCGAAGGCCCGCGGCTACCAGCCGGGCCGGTTCTCGTTCAACGTCAAGGGCGGGCGCTGCGAGGCGTGCTCGGGCGACGGCGTCATCAAGATCGAGATGCACTTCCTGCCAGACGTCTACGTCACCTGCGACGTCTGCAAGGGCAAGCGCTACGACCGCGAGACCCTGGAGGTGAAGTACCGCGAGCGCTCGATCGCCGACGTCCTCGACATGACGGTGGAGGAGGCGGCCGAGCTGTTCAAGGCGGTGCCGGCAATCCGCGAAAAACTCGAGACCCTGGCGCGGGTCGGCCTCGGCTATGTCCGGGTCGGCCAGCAGGCCACGACGCTCTCGGGCGGCGAGGCGCAACGGGTGAAGCTCTCCAAGGAGCTGTCGAAGCGCGCCACCGGCCGCACCCTCTACATCCTCGACGAGCCGACCACCGGCCTGCACTTCCACGACGTCGCCAAGCTGATGGAGGTGCTGCACGAGCTGGTCGACCAGGGCAACAGCGTCGTGGTGATCGAGCACAACCTGGAGGTCATCAAGACCGCCGACTGGGTGATCGACATGGGGCCCGAGGGCGGCGACGGCGGCGGCACCATCGTGGCGCAAGGCACCCCGGAGGACATCGCCGCCTCGGAGGCGAGCCATACCGGCCGCTTCCTGCGCGAGGTCCTGGCTCGCCGCCCGGCAGCCAAGGCAGACGCCAAGCCGGCGCCGAAGGCGCCGCGGACCCGCAAGCCGGCAGCCAGCAAGCAAGCAGCCGAATAGATCCGCACGATATCACCCGCGAATCCGCACCGCATAGGCGCCGAAACCGCCTGTGCGGTGCAGCAAGCCGGTGTTTTCGCCGCTCGTCTCGCCTGTTACCACCAAAGTACACAGACGCTGGCGTATGACAGAAATGCGTCATTTGCGCAACGCATCGGCATGGTCTGCATCGCCGCCGAGCAAACCGCTGGCTTTCCGAGCGGGGCTGTTGGAAAAATAAGGCCGTTCAGACTGTGCCACACTATCGGCGCCGAGCGACCCACCGCGTGAAGTCCGCCTCGAGAGCGTACTGTGCCGGTGTTGCATCGTTTGCGTGCCGACTCCGACAAAGACTTGGGGAAGGAAAACTCATGGTCAAGTATTGGCTGGCCGCGGGGGCGGCTGCCCTGTCGCTGAGCGTGTCCGCGACGGCGGCGTTCGCGCAAACCACGACGGTACCGGGCGAGCAGGTCGGCCTCGCCATCGGCGCGCCGCTGCCGGAAGGTGTCTACGGCATCAACACCTTCACCTATCGCAGCCCGGACGGCCCGGACCTCACCTCGACCGACACCGCGGTCAACATCCCGGTCCTGGTCTGGTCGACCCCCTGGAAGGTGCTCGGCGCCCGCGTCGAACTCGCGATCGCACCGCCGACCGTCTTCACCTTCTCCCGCGCCCCCGGCGGCCGCGATACCAGCATCAATGTCGGCACCTTCGTCGGCGGCATCTTCGCCTGGGATCTCGGCAACAACATCGGCGTCAGCTACCTGTCGGGCGTGTACCTCAACGAGCTGAATGCCGGCCGCGGCGGCGGCCTGCCGATCCTGGCCTCGAACACCTACCGCCAGGGCTTCGCCATCAGCTACACCGGCGACGGCTGGAACGTCACCGCCAACCTGACCTACAATTTCTACGACACGCCGGCCCGCTTCAGCGGCCGCAACGGCATCCCGGGCTTCTACGGCAGCCAGTTCCCGACCGACGCCCTCAACCTCGACCTGACCGCGACCAAGAAGTTCGGCAAGTTCGAGATCGGCGCCATCGGCTACGGCACCGCCAACCTGCCTAACCGCAGCCAGCTCGCCTTCGGCGCGCCCTGCAACGGCAACTTCGCGAGCTGCGGCACCGTGGTGGGCAGCGGCGGCGGGCGCTTCGCCCTCGGCGGCCTCGTCGGCTACGATTTCGGCAAGTTCTCGGTCCAGGCCTGGGTCGCCCGCGACGTCGCCACCTCGGCCCGCCAGATCTCGCCGATCACCGGCTTGGCGACCGACCGCCGGGCCTACTCGACCGAGGGCTGGTTCCGCGTCGTCGCCCCGCTCTACACCGTCGCGGCGGCGCCCGAGCCGGCTCCGGTTCCCCTCGTGCGCAAGTACTGAGCCCATGGATTGAGGCCATGGATTGAGGCTACGGGGCTCGGACCCGGCGTCCGAGCCCCTCCTGGAGACCCGTCCGCTCCCGCCCGGCCCTTGCGGGCCGGGCGTTTTCGTTCGTGTGCGCAGGATGGCTGTCGCGCCGGGCGCCGCGACCTATAACGGGAGCGAACGGGCGGGGTGGCGAGCCCCGCTGGACGAGACGCGGGCGCCCCCGAGGCCCCGGCAGGAGACCCTCATGGCGGCGCCCGGCGACTGGAAGATCCCCTCCGCGGTGCAGCCCCGCCCCTCCGCCTATTCCTACGACCTCGACCAGACCCTCACCGCCGTCGTGGCCCTGTCGTCGCGGGTGCCCGACGGCGCCTACACCGCCGAGATCCTCGGCACCGAGCGGGCCGGCAACGGCGTCCTGATCGGCGAGGATGGCCTGGTCCTCACCATCGGCTACCTGATCACCGAGGCCGAGAGCCTGTGGCTCACCGCCCATGACGGCCGCACCGTGCCGGGCCACGTCGTCGGCTACGACGCCGCGACCGGCTTCGGCCTGGTCCAGACGCTCGGATCCCTCGCCCTGCCGCACCTGGCCCTGGGCAGTGCCGAGGGCCTGCGCGTCGGCGACAGGCTGGTGATGGCCGGAGCCGGCGGCCGCGCCCGCGCCGTCGCCGCCGAGGTGGTCGCCCGGCAGGAATTCGCCGGCTACTGGGAATACCTCCTCGACGACGCGATCTTCACCGCCCCGTCGCACCCGCATTGGGGCGGCGCGGCGCTGATCGGCCCCGCGGGCGAGCTGACCGGCCTCGGCTCGCTCCAGTTGCAGCAGGGGGGGCGCGACAGCCGCGCCATCAACATGGCGGTGCCGATCGACCTCCTGAAGCCGATCCTCCACGACCTGACCACCCTGGGCCGCGTCTCCGGCCCGCCCCGGCCCTGGCTCGGCCTCTACGCCACCGAGATGGACGACCAGGTCGTGGTGATGGGCCTCTCCCCCCGCGCCCCGGCCGAGGCCGCGGACCTGCGGGCCGGCGACATCCTGCTGGCGGTGGGCGAGACCGAGGTGGGTGACCTCGCAAGCTTCCTGCGCGCCGTCTGGGCGCGCGGACCCGCCGGCATCACCGTGCCGCTGACGGTACATCGGGACGGGCGCACCTTGAGCATCCCGGTGGTGTCGGCGGATCGCTCGCGGTTCCTGGTCACGCCGCGGCTGCACTGAGCCGGGATCGGCACAGGCGTGCCCTCGAGTCGCGTGAGACCATCGGCCCGAGAGACTGACGCGTCGATTCGAGAACAGAGCCAACGGTCGCTGTCGACGACCATTGGCATGATTCGGGATCCGAACGGTCGGTTCGGAAACGGTATGATACCAACGGTCGTTGGAAACGACCTTTGGTGCCGTTCTCGAATTTTCGCCAAGCCAGAGGCTTGGCATCGACAATTCGAGTTGGAGTCAACGGCCGGATGCGTCAGCATCTTCGGCCGTTGGTATGAC
>NZ_LABX01000166.1 GCF_001043915.1 Methylobacterium aquaticum
AAGCGCTTCCGGCCTTCCTCGCAGAGGACGGTGATGAACCCCGGAGCGAGGATGAGGTGATCGAGGCTTACCGGATCGCGGCCGAGTAGCCCCTAACCCCGGCGGCGGCCCCGGGTCAGACCGGGATCGTCGCCACCACCACGCCCTCAGGCGTTGTCATCACCCCCGTGCCGAGAGGCGCGGGGGTTTCTTTTTGCGGGGCTATCGCCAGCGCGGCGACCTCGGGCGTCACCATCAACCCCGTGCCGAGCGGCACGGGGATCTGTCGTTCCGGGTCGTCTGCACCTTGATCGCGAGACGCTGCACCGGTCGGGGTGTTGGTGATCCAGACACCGCCTTCCAGCCGGAATTTGCGCTTGTCGCTGCGCGGTGCCCGGGGCAGACGTTCGTGACTGCCGAGGGTCATGCTCTTGGCATGCACATGCCGGCGGCGCGTCAAATGGAGCGCCACCACGGGGTAATCCTCGGGCAGGCCCCACTTCGCCCGGTACTCGTCCGGCGTCATCCCCATGGTCGTGAGGTGCCGGCGCAGCATCGAGTAGGGCAGGCCATTCTCGAAGCTGATGAGGTACTTGTCCTGGATCGAGGCCGCGATTTCGGCCCGTGTGAGCGGGCGGGGCTTGCTCCCGTCGATCCTGCCGAGGCGGATCGCGGTCACGAGTTCCTCCGGCGTCAGCGGGGTCGAGACTTCTGGAGCGATGGTTGCGTGCTGAACGGATGCAAGAGCTTGCGCGACGTGCGTAATCGCCTGGGACTGTCAGAAATTCCGTGTGTGAGCGGCCATAGTGGACCCGAAGGAGGTTCCCGATGGCACGACGCAAAGCACCTCACATCCCTGACGCGATCCTGGACCAGTTGCTGGCTGGGGCCGATCCCAAGGCGGCTTTTGAGGCCAACGGCCTCATCGACGCTCTGAAGAAGGCTCTGGCGGAGCGAGCGCTCAACGCCGAGATGGACCATCATCTGGCAGGCGAAGAGGCCGGCAACACCCGTAACGGCTACGGCCGCAAGACGGTGACGACGGAAACGGGCCGCATTGAGCTGGCGATTCCGCGGGACCGACAGGCGACATTCGACCCGCAGCTCATCGCCCGGTATCAGCGCCGCTTTCCCGGCTTCGACGACAAGATCGTGTCGATGTACGCCCGCGGCATGAGTGCCCGGGAGATTGTCGGTCACTTGCGCGAGCTCTACAGCATCGAAGTCTCGCCCGATCTCATCAGCACCGTCACTGACGCAGTGCTGGAGGAGGTCGCGACTTGGCAAGCCAGGCCGCTCGATCCCGTCTATCCGCTGGTGTTCTTCGACGCCCTACGGATCAAAGTGCGCGACGAAGGCCTTGTCCGGAACAAGGCCGTGCACATCGCACTCGGCGTGCGCGCCAACGGATCCAAGGAGATCCTCGGCCTCTGGCTGGAGCAGAACGAGGGCGCCAAGTTCTGGCTTCGCGTCATGAACGAACTCAGGAACCGCGGCGTCGAGGACGTGCTGCTGGCGGTCGTCGACGGGCTGAAGGGCTTCCCCGATGCGATCCGCGCCGTCTTTCCCGAGACGATGGTCCAGACCTGCATCGTCCATCTGCTGCGGCACAGCCTGGACTTCGTCTCCTACAAGGACCGCAAACCCGTGGCCGCGGCTTTGAAGGACATCTATCGTGCCGTCGACGCCACCGCCGCTGAGGCAGCGCTGACAGCCTTCGAGGCGGGGCCCTGGGGCCAGCGCTATCAGGCCATCGGCCAGAGCTGGCGACGTGCTTGGAGCGAGGTCGTGCCGTTCTACGCCTTTCCGGGCGAGGTCCGGCGCATCCTCTACACGACCAATGCCATCGAGGCCCTCAACGCCACGCTGCGCCGCGCCGTGCGCGCCAGGGGCCACTTCCCGACCGACGAGGCCGCTTTGAAGCTCCTCTACCTCGTCTTGAACCGATCCGAGAAGGCGTGGAAGATGGGACCACGTGAGTGGATCATGGCCAAGGCACAGTTCGCCATCATCTTTGGCGAGCGCTTCACAAAGGCCATGGCGGCCTGATGTTCAACCCGCCGTTCGCACACGAAATTCCTGACAGTCCCTAATCGCCTCGACGAGCTCACGCGGCGTCAGCTTGTTCCTGGCAGCGTAGGCGCTCACGATCTCGGCCATGCCGGTCAGTAGCCGTGCACCATCCACCGTCTGCGGTTTGCTCAACCCACACGTCCCTCTACGAGCCAGCAGGCGCGGCCAAGGTGTCTCGTATCTCGCACAATTCCAATCTTCGCAACTCTCACGCCGCGTACCACCACAAGAACTCGTGAGGCGGGACTCGGTCAATTGGATTAAAGTCACACTGCATTGTCTTGCACATACAACGGTCAGCCATCGCATCTGGATGAGGCAAGTGCGGTGCGCTAGGGCACGGTTCGAGAGGAAGAGGGGATCGGGAAGGGGGGAAGCCGAAGGCTAGGGGCGAGAGAGAGCCCTGGCCAGTCGGCAGGAACCCGAGTGGAGCCCCCCGATGAACGTCTCGATCAACGCCCAGCACCTGCTTGCCAGCACGGCGCTCCTTCCCAGCCCGAGCCCGGCCGCGATCCTACAGGCCGGGACTTGCATCGCCGAGCATCTCGCCCGGGGGCAGGCGGTCGAGACGGCGGCCCTGCGCGCGGCGATGGAAGCGTTCTGCGGCGGGAGCGACGCCGCCGGGTTCTGGCCGGCGATCCAGGCCCGGGCCACGACGCCGGCGGCGCGGCTTGCCATGTTGGCGCGGATCGCCGGGCTGCTCCCGACCCAGACCCGGCGCTCGGAGGAGAGCGAGGCGTATCAGCAATTCTCGACGCCCCTGGCCCTCGGCTACGTCGCGGCGCTCGCCTGCGGCCTGCGGCCGGGCGAGGCGCTACTGGAACCCTCGGCCGGGACAGGCCTCCTCGCGATCCATGCCGAACTTGGCGGTGCGCGCCTGCATCTCAACGAGTTGGCCGCGACCCGTACCGGGCTGCTCGGTCAGCTCTTCCCGGGCAGCGGCATCACCCAACTCGACGCCGCCCAGATCCATGACCGCCTCGACGCGAGTGTGCTCCCCGACGTGGTGCTGATGAACCCGCCGTTCTCCGTCGCGGCGAACGTCGAGGGCCGCTACCGCGACGCCACCGCCGACCACCTGCGCTCGGCACTGTCGCGCCTCCCCACCGGCGGGCGCCTCGTCGCCATCACGGGCGAGGGGTTCCGCCCGGATCGCCCCTCGACCGCGTCCGCATACGCGGCGCTGGCCGAGCGGGGCGGGCGCCTCGTCTTCTCCGCCGGCCTGTCGGGCCGGGCCTATGCCAAGCACGGCACCACGATCGACGTGCGCCTCATCGTGTTCGACCGGGTGCCGATCGCGGAGGTCGGCCGGGGCGTCGAGCCGATCGGGATCGTCCCGGATGTCGGCGCCCTGCTCGCCGCCGTCGTGGCGGGCGTTCCACCCCGCCGTGCGTCGCCGTCGACGTCCGTATCGGTCCTGACTTCCGCCACTCCGTTGCGCAGTGCCATCCCGGGGCTGACCCGCCGACCGGTCGCCCGCCCCGTCGCTGCGTGCCCGGCGCCCACCCTCGCATCCGGCTCGGATACGGAGACGGCTCCGGAGGTCGCCTACACGATCTTCGAGGAGTTCCCCGCCGCCTTGGCGGCCGAGGCCGCCCTCTACGAGGCCTACGGGCTGGAGACCCTGCGGATCGAGGGCTCACAGCCCCACCCGACCCCGCTGGTGCAGTCGACGGCGATGGCCTCGGTGCACCTGCCGAGGCCCAGCCACACCCCGCGCCTGCCGGCCACGATCGTCACGGGCGGTCTGCTCTCGGAATGCCAGCTCGAGACGGTGATCTATGCCGGCGCCGCGCATGCCCGCCACCTGCCGGGCCACTGGACGGTCGACGAGACCGGAACGCTCCTCTCGGCCGCGGCCGAGGGAGCGGAGGGCGCGGTGCGCTTCCGTCAGGGCTTCTTCCTCGGCGACGGCACCGGGGCAGGCAAGGGACGCCAGGTCGCCGGGATCATCCTCGACAACTGGATGCAGGGCCGGCGTCGGGCGCTCTGGATATCGAAGTCCGACGCGCTGCTGGAGGACGCCCGGCGCGACTGGCGCCATCTCGGGCGCGAGCCGCTCCAGATCGTGCCGCTGTCCCGCTTCGCTCCGGGCAAGCCCGTGACCCTCTCTAAGGGCATTCTGTTCACGACCTTCGCCACCCTGCGCGGCGGCGCGCGCAACGGCGCGGCCTCGCGCCTCGATCAGATCTGCGACTGGCTCGGGCCGAACTTCGACGGCGTGATCGCCATCGACGAGGCGCACGCGCTCGCCAACGCGGCGGCCGGCTCGGGTGATCGCGGCGTGGTCGAGGCCTCGCAGCAGGGCAAGGCGGGCCTGGGTCTGCAATACCGCCTGCCCGATGCACGGGTGCTTTACGTGAGCGCCACCGGCGCGGTCACGGTCGAGAAGCTGGCCTACGCCCACCGCCTCGGGCTCTGGGGCGGCGGTGCCTTCCCATTCCCGACCCGGTCGGACTTCGTCTCGGCCATGGATCAGGGCGGCCTTGCGGCGATGGAGGTGCTGGCGCGCGATCTGAAGGCGCTCGGCCTCTACACCGCCCGCTCGCTGTCCTACGCCGGCGTCGAGGTCGAGATGCTGGAGCATGCGCTCAGCCCCGAGCAGACGGCGATCTACGACGCCTATGCCGACGCCTTCCAGGTGATCCACACCAACCTCGACGCGGCGCTGAAAGCCTCGGGCGTGACGGGGGCGTCGGGTACACTGAACCGTCAGGCCAAATCCGCTGCCCGCTCGGCCTTCGAGTCGAGCAAGCAGCGCTTCTTCAACCACCTGCTCACGGCGATGAAGTGCCCGAGCCTGATCGCGGCGATCCAGGCGGGGATCGAGGCCGGTCACGCGGCGGTCGTCCAGATCGTCTCGACCGGCGAGGCGCTGATGGAGCGGCGCCTGGCAGAGATCCCTTCCTCGGAATGGGGTGACCTTCAGGTCGACGTCACCCCGCGCGAGTACGTCCTGGACTACCTCGCGAGCGCCTTCCCGACCCAGCTCTACGAGCCCTACACCGATGACAGCGGCAACATCCTGTCCCGGCCCGTGGTCGACGCCGACGGCAACATCGTCCACTGCCGCGAGGCGGTAGAGCGCCGCGACAACCTGATCGAGCACCTGTGCGGCCTCACCCCCGTGCAATCGGCCCTCGACCAGATCCTGCACCACTTCGGCACCGGGGTCGTCGCCGAGGTGACGGGACGCTCGCGCCGGATCGTGCGCCAGACGGGCAAGGACGGGATCGACCGCCTGGTGCTCCAGAACCGCCCGGGCGCGGCCAACCTCTCGGAGACGCAGGCCTTCCAGGACGACGAGAAGCAGGTCCTCGTGTTCTCGGATGCCGGCGGCACCGGGCGCAGCTACCACGCCGATCGGGGCGCCAAGAACCAGCGCCTGCGCGTGCACTACCTGCTGGAGGCCGGCTGGAAGGCTGATGCCGCCGTGCAGGGCTTGGGCCGCACCAACCGCACCAACCAGGCCCAGCCGCCCGTGTTCAGGCCGGTGACCACCGACGTGAAGGGCGAGAAGCGCTTCCTCTCGACCATCGCTCGGCGCCTCGACACCCTTGGCGCGATCACGCGCGGCCAGCGCCAGACCGGCGGCCAGGGGCTGTTCCGGCCCGAGGACAATCTGGAAGGCCCTTACGCGGCGACCGCGCTCCGCCAACTGTTCTGGGCGATCGTGCGCGGCGAGATCGAGGGCTGCCCGCTCAAGGAGTTCGAGGCCATGACCGGCCTTGCCCTCACCAACGAGACCGGCGGCCTCCTCGACGAGCTGCCGGCGATCGGCCGCTTCCTCAACCGGGTGCTCGCCCTGCGCATCGCCATGCAGAACCGCCTGTTCGAGGCGTTCGAGGAGCGCTTGGCCCTGGTGATCGAGGGCGCGATCTCGGCCGGGGTCTACGACATCGGCGTCGAGGTGCTCACCGCCGAGTCGTTCGTGGTGACCGACCGCGAGGTCGCCTACACCCACCCGCAGAGCGGGGCGCGCACCCACCTCCTCACCATCACGGAGCGGCGTCGGGTCCGCCCGCTCGATCTGGAAACCGCCCTCACCTACATCGAGGAGGGCTACCAGCCGGTCGTGAACGGCAAATCGGGTCGGCCCGCGCTGATGGGCAAGGCGGCGAGCGAGACCCGCGAGGACGGCTCCGTGGTCCCGCGGGTGCGCCTGGTGCGCCCGCTCCAGCGTCAGGTTCTCGATCGCGACCAGTACGCTCGCTCCTCGTTCGAGGAGGTGTCGGCCGAGGCGTTCGTGGCGGCGTGGAAGGCCGAGCTTGCGAGCCTGCCCGAGTTCGAGGAACGCAGCCTGCACGTCGTCACCGGGCTCCTCCTGCCGATCTGGGACCGGCTGCCGGGTATCGACATGCGCGTGTTCCGCCTCGTCACGGACGAGGGCGAGCGCATCGTCGGGCGCGTGGTCGAGGCCCAGGACCTGCACGTCACCCGCGAGCGGCTGAACCTCGGCGCCGGCACCGCCATGGCGCCGGCCGAGGCCTACGCCGCCGTGCTTGGAGGGCGGACCAGCCTGCAACTCGCGGGCGGGCTCCAGGTGAAGAGAGTCAGGGTGATGGCTGAGGATCGGATCGAAGTGATCGGGGCGAGCGAGAGCGCGCGGACGGGGTTGAAGACGATCGGGCTGTTTGCCGAGGTGATCTCTTGGCGCACCCGCCTGTTCATCCCCACCGGGGAGCGCGGCGCGGCCATTCTGGCCGCGATGATGGAGCGCCATGCGCTCCTACGTTGCGTCGCCGTCACCGCTCACGCTTAATGTCGCGTCCCGACGGAGGTACGACTATGCCGACACTGCCCCCCGCCTCGGATATCGCGGCCCAACTCGCCAACAACGTCGAGTGGTTCTGTCGGCGCTACCTGTCGAACGGCTACCGCTCCGGCCGGTACTGGTGCGTCGGGGACGTGTTCAACGCGCAAGGCGGCTCCCTCTACGTGCGCCTGACCGGCCCCGCCAGCGGCAAGGGCCGGCGGGGCAAGTGGCAGGATGCGGCCACCGGCGAGCACGGCGACCTCCTCGACGTGATCCGGCTTCAGCGCGGCGAGGACTGGCGCGATGCGCTCGCCGAGGCCCGGGCCTTCCTGAGCCTACCCGAACCGCCCGAGCCGGAGCGTCGCGAGGCGCTTCCCCCGGCGCGGGACACCACGGAGTCGGCCCAGCGCATGCTGCGCTACGGGCGGCCGCTGGCTGGCACCCCGGCGGAGGCATACCTGCGCTCACGCGGGATCGAGCACGCCGCGAGCCTGTCGGCCTTACGCTTCCACCCGCGCTGCCTCTATCGGCCGTCCCGCAAGCATCCCGGTCCCGACACATGGCACCCGGCGCTGCTCGCTACCGTCACCGATCTCGAGGGTGGGGTCACGGCGGTGGGGCGGACCTGGCTCGCGCCGGACGGGCGAGGCAAGGCCGATCTGCCGAAGCCCCGCCGCGTGCTCGGCAACCTGCTCGGCCACGGCGTGCGCTTTCCCGGCACCGTGTCGGACGTGATGGTGGCCGGCGAGGGCGTCGAGTCCGTGCTGTCGGTGCACCGCCTGATGCGATCCGTGCCCCATGTGGCTGCGCTCTCGGCCGGGCACCTTGCCGCCCTGAACCTGCCGGCGGGCTTGCGCCAGCTCTACATCGCCCGCGACGCCGACGAGGCCGGGGAGCGGGGAGCGTGGACCCTGCGCCGACGCGCCGAGGCCCAGGGCATCCTGGTCGGTGAACTCGTTCCGCGCGAGGACGACTTCAATCGCTGTCAAGCGACGCCCGGAACT
>NZ_LABX01000167.1 GCF_001043915.1 Methylobacterium aquaticum
GCGGCGCCAGGGGGGCCGAGGTGACCGGGCCGGAGGACAGGCCGGGGCCGAGATCCGGCTCCTCGGGCGGCAGCGGCCGGGCCGGACGGGCTGCGGGCCGGGCCGAGGCGTTGAGCCCGGCATCGAAGCGCGACGATGAGCAGGCGCCGGCGCTCACGGCGAGGGCCAGGGCGGCGACGGTGCAGAGGATCTGACGCGGCATCGAGGGGTCCTGATCGAGGGGTCCTGCATGGAGCCCCGGTCTGGCCGGCGGCGGCCGTTCTTCGAGGATCGGTTGTGCCCGGCAAATACGATCCCGCGAGGGCGCGTGCAGGGGTTTCCCCAACGACAAAGGCGCCCGAAGGCGCCTTTTCAGAGGGGTGTGGCCGGCAGGACCCAGTCGGCCACCCCACACGGCGCCCGGAGCGGATCAGACCTCGCGCGCCACCATCATCTTCTTGATCTCGGCGATGGCCTTGGCCGGGTTCAGGCCCTTCGGGCAGGTATTGGCGCAGTTCATGATGGTGTGGCAGCGATAGAGCCGGAACGGGTCGTGCAGGCCGTCGAGGCGCTCGCCGGTATTCTCGTCGCGGCTGTCGATCAGCCAGCGATACGCCTGGAGCAGGGCCGCCGGACCGAGGAAGCGGTCGCCGTTCCACCAGTAGCTCGGGCAGGAGGTGGTGCAGCAGGCGCACAGGATGCACTCGTAGAGCCCGTCGAGCCGCGCGCGGTCCTCGGGCGTCTGGCGCCACTCCTTCTCGGGCGAGGGCGTCTCGGTCTGGAGCCACGGCTCGATCGCCGCGTGCTGGGCGAAGAACGCGGTCAGGTCCGGCACCAGATCCTTCAGCACCGGCATGTGCGGCAGCGGATAGATCTTGACCTGGTTCGACTTGCAATCGTCGATGCCCAGCGTGCAGGCGAGCGTGTTCTGCCCCATGATGTTCATGGCGCAGGAGCCGCAGATGCCCTCGCGGCACGAGCGCCGGAAGGTCAGGGTCGGATCGATCTTGTTCTTGATCCAGAGCAGCGCGTCGAGAACCATCGGGCCGCAATCGTCGCGGTCGACATAGTAGGTGTCGATCCGCGGGTTGGCGCCGTCGTCCTGGTTCCAGCGATAGATGCGGAACTCCTGGAGGATCTTGGCCCCGGCCGGCTTCGGCCAGGTCTTGCCCTCGGTGTACTGGGAGTTTTTGGGGAGGTTGAACTGGGCCATCTGTCTATGCCTGATCGGTGCGGTCGAGCCCGAGGGGACGAAGCCGTACCCGTCCGGTCTCGATGGTGAGGAGGACTCCGGAGAGCAGGTCCGCCCGCGCCCCGTCGATCGATCGCGCGACGAGGGGGCCGACGCGCCCGGGCAGCGTGGATCCCGTGCGGAGCTGGATGACGCTCGGCGCGGTCGCATCCGACCGTGCCAGGGCGATCCCGAAATCGAGATCGGCCGTCATGACGGCGCGACCGGAGGCCCGCGCCCAATCGATGATGGCGGTGTCGGGCGCGTCCTCGGCTCCGACCTCCGACCAGTGGATCGCGTCGTGCCCCAGGCTCTGGAGGTACGGGACCCAGGTGGGAGTGAGGTTCATGTCGACCACGATCCTCACGCCGCCGGCTCGAGAGCGATCTCACGCTCCTGCGCCATCCAGGCCGCGTAACGCAGAGCTTCGAGGACATCCTCGCGGTCGAGGTAGGGATAGGCCGCCAGCAACTCGTCGATGCTGACGCCCTCGCCGAGATTCCCCAGGATCATTGCGACCGTCACCCGCTTGCCGCGGATGCAGGCTTTCCCGGCCATGACGGCCGGGTCGCGGGTGATACGGGGGAACTCGGTCATCGATCCCTCCAAGTCGGCGTTATCGCCGGCCTCAGTACACGCGGGCCTTCGGCTCGATATACGCGATGTCGTTCGACATCGTGTAGGTGTGGACCGGCCGGTAATCGATCGCGACCTTGCGGGCGTCGGGATCGAGCCAGGCGAGCGTGTGCTTCATCCACTGCTTGTCGTCGCGGTCCGGGAAGTCCTCGCGGGCATGTGCGCCGCGGGATTCGGTGCGGTTGGCGGCGGATTCCATGGTGACGACGGCCTGACCGATCAGGTTGTCGAATTCCAGGGTCTCCAGGAGATCGGTGTTCCAGACCAGCGAGCGGTCGGTCACCTTCACGTCCTCGGCGCCGGCCCAAACCTTGTGGATCAGGCCCTTGCCCTCCTCCAGCACCTCGCCGGTGCGGAACACGGCGCAGTTGTTCTGCATCGTCTTCTGCATCTCGAGGCGCAGCTCCGCGGTCGGCGTGCCGCCATTGGCGTAGCGGAACTTGTCGAGACGGCCGAGGGCCTTGTCGGCGGAATCCTTCGGCAGCTCCGGCAGGCGGCCGCCCTTCTCCACCGTCTCGGCGCAGCGCAGGCCGGCGGCCCGGCCGAACACCACGAGGTCGATGAGCGAGTTCGAGCCCAGCCGGTTGGCGCCGTGGACCGAAACGCAGGCCGCCTCGCCGATCGCCATCAGCCCCGGCACGACGTGGTCAGGGTTGCCGTTCTTCAGGGTCAGCACCTCGCCGTGATAGTTCGTCGGGATGCCGCCCATGTTGTAGTGGACGGTCGGGATGACCGGGATCGGCTCCTTGGTCACGTCGACGCCGGCGAAGATCTTCGCGCTCTCCGAGATGCCGGGCAGGCGCTCGTGCAGGATCTTCGGGTCGAGGTGGTCGAGGTGGAGGAAGATGTGATCCTTGTTCTTGCCGACGCCGCGGCCGGCGCGGATCTCCATGGTCATGGAGCGCGAGACCACGTCGCGCGAGGCGAGGTCCTTGGCCGAGGGGGCGTAGCGCTCCATGAAGCGCTCACCCTCGGAATTGGTGAGGTAGCCGCCCTCGCCGCGCGAGCCCTCGGTGATGAGGCAGCCCGCACCATAGATGCCGGTCGGGTGGAACTGGACGAACTCCATGTCCTCGAGCGCGAGGCCGGCCCGCAGCACCATGGCGTTGCCGTCGCCGGTGCAGGTATGGGCCGAGGTCGCCGAGAAATAGGCCCGGCCGTAGCCGCCGGTGGCCAGCACCGTCATGGCGGCGCGGAAGCGGTGGATCTCGCCGGTCGCCTGGTCGATGGCGATGACGCCGCGGCAGCGGCCCTCCTCGTCCATGATCAGGTCGAGGGCGAAATACTCGATGAAGAAGTTGGTCTGCGCCTTCACGGCCTGGCCGTAGAGGGTGTGCAGCATGGCATGCCCGGTCCGGTCGGCCGCCGCGCAGGTGCGCTGGGCGGTGCCCTTGCCGTAATCGGTGGTCATGCCGCCGAACGGGCGCTGGTAGATCTTGCCCTCGGCGGTGCGCGAGAACGGCACGCCCCAATGCTCCAGCTCGTAGACCGCGGCGGGAGCGTTGCGCACCAGATACTCGATCGCGTCCTGGTCACCGAGCCAGTCCGACCCCTTCACGGTGTCGTACATGTGCCAGCGCCAGTCGTCCGGGCCCATATTGCCGAGCGAGGCCGAGATGCCGCCCTGCGCCGCCACGGTGTGCGAGCGGGTCGGGAACACCTTGGTGATGCAGGCGGTGCGCAGGCCCGCCTGCGAGCAGCCGACCGTGGCGCGCAGGCCCGCGCCGCCGGCGCCGACGATCACGACGTCGAAGCTGTGGTCGATGATGGTGTACGCCTTGCCGTTCTGGGCCGGCGCGGCGGAAGCGGTGGAGGCCATGGGCGAGGTTCCCGTTCTGGCGTGACGCGGTCGGTCGTTACGCGAGGGCCCGCAGGCTCACGCGCACGATGGCGTAGAGGCAGGCGACCGCGACGACGACGCAGTAGAAATTGTTGGCGATGACAGCGGCGATGCGCAGGCCCTTGTCGTGGACATAGTCCTCGATGACGATCTGCAAGCCCATCCGCATGTGGTTGGTGACGGACAGAACGCCGAGGATGAGCAGGATCGCCACCAGCGGGTGCGACACCAGTGCGACCGCTTCCGGGTAGGGCCGGCCGGCCATCAGGGCGACGATCACCACGAAGGCGAGGACGAGGGGCACGTTCGCGACCGCGGTGACGCGGTGCATCCACCACTCGCGGGTGCCGTGATGGGCAGCGCCCAGGCCGCTGACGCGGGCGCGCGCCGTGCGGATCGAGGGGCGGATGTCGGGGCGGTTGTCGACCATCGTTCGTCGTCCTTGTCAGCGCGCCACGAGGGCGACGAGCCAGACCAGCACCGTCAGGGCGGTCGAGCCGATCAGGGTGAAGCGCGCCATCGCGATGCGGGTGCCGGGCTCCATGCCGTGGCCGAAATCCCAGACAAGGTGGCGGATGCCGCCGAGCATGTGGTGGAGCAAGATCCAGGAATAGACGAACAGGATCAGCCGCCCGAGGAACGAGCCGAAGAACCACGCCACCGGGCCGTAGGCGCCGGGACCGGCGGCCAGCGCCACGAGCCAGAGGGCGAGGAGCGCCGTGCCGCCGTAGAGCGCAACGCCGGTGATGCGGTGGGCCACCGACATCGCCATGGTCCAGGTCCAGCGGTAGATCTGGAGATGGGGCGAGAGCGGTCGCACGACCGGTCTGCCGGCGGGATTGGTGGGCCTTGCGGTGTCCGCCATGGTGATCCTCGGAAATTCCTGGCCTGTACCGGCTCTAAACTGGGTGACCTACCGGCTCCGTCCCGCAAGCGCAACGTGGCCCTCGGTCCAGGCCGGTGACAGACGCGTCCGCCTGTCTCCCTGGAACGCGTCCAATTCGCAATGCGGTTCTCGTTGACCCAGGCTTCGCCATCCGCGAAGGCTGGGCGCGCCCCTGGTCATCGTGGACCGGGCCGATCTACCTTCGTGGCCGGCGAAACGATCGGCCGGAGACATGCCGTCGACCGCCCGGGGAGGCGCCGCCCATGCATTTCGATCTCGTCGATCTCAGCCTGTTCCGCCACGTCGTCGAGGCCGGCTCGATCACTCATGGGGCGAACCGGGCGAACCTCGCGCTCGCCGCGGCGAGCCACCGCATCCGCAGCATGGAGGCGTCGCTGGGCGCCGCCCTCCTCACCCGGGCGCGGCTCGGGGTCACCCCGACCCCGGCCGGGCGCACGCTGCTGGCCCATGCCCGTCAGATCCTCGGCAATGTCGAGCGGCTGCAAGGCGATCTCGCGGCCTTCGCGGGGGGAGCGGCGGGGCAGATCCGGGTCCTGTCCAACACCAACGCGCTCACCGAGTTCCTGCCCGAGGTGCTCTCGGCCTATCTCGCCGTCCATCCGGGCGTCAGCGTCGACATCGAGGAGCGCCTGTCGGACGAGATCGTCGGGCTCGTCGCCGAGGGCGCGGCGGATCTCGGCCTGGTCGCCGGCACGGTCGAGACCGGCAGCCTCGAAACCCATCCGTTCCGCCGCGACCGGTTCGTGCTGGTGGTGGCGCAGGGCCATCCTCTGGCGGCACGGGCCTCGGTGCCCTTCGCCGAGGTGCTCGGCCACGATCTCGTCGGGCTCGATCGGGCGAGCGCTCTGACGCGCTTTCTCGCCGGGAAGGCCGGGCGCAGCGGCCAGCCCCTGCGCCTGCGGGTGCAACTGCGCGGCTTCGATGCGGTCTGCCGCCTGGTCGAGTGCCGGGTCGGCCTCGGCATCGTGCCGGAGACGACGGCGCGCCGGGCCGCCCGCACCATGGCCATCGCCATCGTGGCCCTGGAGGATCCCTGGGCCGTGCGCGACCTGACGATCTGCCTGCGCGACCTCGCCGTCCTGCCTCCCTTCGCCCAGGACTTCGTCGCCCATCTGCGGGCACCGGCCGGCTGAACGACCGGGGAACCGGACGACGCGAGGTCCCGGGGCCCCTGCACACCCGGCCCGTCCTCGGGTAAGACTGCCGTCACCCCGAGCGAATGAACGAGGCGGACGACCCCACCCCATGCAGGACACCGATCGCCCGCACGAGCCCGCCGCCCTGGTCGATGCCGAGGCGCATTCCGCCGGCTTCCGGCAGGTGCGCGAGGCGCGCCGGCTCGAACTGGTGGAGGATTACGTCGAGCTGATCGCCGACCTGATCGGCGATGGCGGCGAGGCGCGCCAGGTCGACATCGCGGCCCGCCTCGGGGTGGCCCAGCCGACAGTGGCCAAGATGCTCAAGCGCCTGGCCGAGGACGGGCTGGTGCAGCAGCGGCCCTACCGGGGCGTCTTCCTCACCGAGGCCGGGCGGACATTGGCCGCGGAGGCGCGGGAGCGCCACCGCATCGTCGAGTCGTTCCTGCTGGCGCTCGGCGTCAGCCCGGACGTCGCGCGCTGCGACGCCGAGGGGATCGAGCACCATGTCAGCGGCGAGACCCTGGAGGCGTTCCGCCGCTTCACCGCCGCCCGGACCGCCGCCTGAGCGGCAAATCGATCCGATCCGGGTCAGGCCGCCCGGACGGTCTTGAGGAAGGCGTCCGTCTGCGCGCCCAGCGCGCGCGAACGGTCCGTCAGACCGGCCGAGGCGGCGATCACCCGCGCGGCGGTCTTGCCGGTCTCCTCGGCGGAAGCCGACACGCTGGCGGTCCCGCTCATCACCTCGCCGGCGCCGGAGGCGGCCTGCGAGACGTTGCGGACGATCTCCTGGGTCGCGGCGTTCTGCTCCTCGACCGCCGCGGCGATCGCCGTCGTCACGCTGCTGATCTCGCGGATCCGCGCCCCGAAGCCGCCGATCGCCGACACTGCCTGCGCGGTCGAATCCTGGATCCGGGTGATCTGCGAGGAGATCTCCTCGGTCGCCTTGGCGGTCTGGTTGGCGAGCTCCTTGACTTCCGCTGCGACGACCGCGAAGCCGCGCCCCGCCTCCCCGGCCCGGGCCGCCTCGATCGTGGCGTTCAGCGCCAGAAGGTTGGTCTGCCCGGCAATCGACGAGATCAGGCTCACCACGTCGCCGATCTTGCTCACCGCACCGCTCAGTTCCTGCACCAGGCGCGCGGTGCCGTCGGCCTCGACCACTGCCGCCTCGGCCAGGGCCGCCGAGCCCTGGACCTGTCGGCCGATCTCGGTGACCGAGCTGCCCAGCTCCTCGGACGCCGCCGCCACCGTGCCGATATTGGTGGAGGTGTGCATGGCGGAATGCGCCACCGCGTTCGAGCGGGCGCTGGTCTGGTCGGCGGTCCCGGCCATCGCGGCAGCCGCCGCCTGCATCTCGGCGGCAGCGTGCGCCAGACTCTCGAACAGGGCCGAGGAGTCCCGGGCGAAGCCGGCGACCATCTCGTCGATGCGCCGGGCCCGCGCCTCGTCCTTAGCCTTGATGTCCATCTCGGCCTGGATGTCGACCAGCGAGCCGCAGATCCGCAGTGGAACGCCATTCGCGTCGCAGGAGGCGCCGCCGGTCGCCCGGAACCAACGCGGCGTCCCATCCGGCATCACGATCCGGTACTTGACATCGTAGGCGCCCTGGTTCTTCACGTCTTTGATGGCCGCCGCGAAGGCGCTCATGATAGAGTCGAAGTCGTCGGGATAGATACGGCTCGACCACGATTCCAGCTTGTCCGGATACGATTCGGCCGTCGTATAACCCACGACGCGCCGGAACTCCGGCGTCCAGGTCACCTTGGTCTTGGGATGCGTGAGGTCACCCCGGTATGGGATCACCTCCCACAGGCCGACGCCGGCACGCGTCGCGAGCAGTTCGAGAAATCCGTCTTTGCGTGAGAACCGCGTCAGCATGGGGTCGTCGTCCGGTCGTTCCTTAAAAGACGATACGATCGACCGATGAATGATACGTTACGTTAGGGATACGACATCATTGCCCAATCGTTCCGGCCATCCTGAGCGGATGTTTTGCGCGGCCGGGACATCACGGTCGCAGGCGCGGGGCCACGACAGCGTTTCATCGCGGGCGCCGCCCGGGCGGCGCCCGCGATGCACCGCTCAGCGGGGCATCAGCGCCCAGTAATCGAGGTCGAGGATCACCGCCGGATCGGTCGCGTCGCCGGCCTTGTCCGGATGGGCGGTGCAGGGCTGGTTCTTGGTCGCGATCGTGCGCAGGCGCAACGCCCCGACATCCTGGCGCCCGGGCAGCTCGGCGACCGCCACGACCTCGCTCCAGGCATAGACCGTGTCGCCGGCAAACAGCGGCGCAACGTGGCGCCCGGCATTGATGCCGGCGATCGAGAAGGCGTTGCCCAGCCCGTTGAAGCTCAGGGCCCGGGCGAGCGAGATGACGTGGCCGCCATAGATCAGCCTCTTGCCGAAGCGGGTGTCCTTGGCCGCAAAGCCGTCGAAATGGACCTTGGCGGTGTTCTGAAAAAGCCGGGTGGCGATCTGGTGCTCGGCCTCCTCGACGGTCATGCCGTCGACATGGTCGATGCGCTCGCCCGCCTGGTAGTCACCGAAGCGGTGCGGGCTGCCGGCGAGGCCGAGATCGTAGCCGTGCGGATTCAGGGGCGGCAGGGCGGCGGCCAGGTCCTCCGGCGCCACCGCCTTGGCGAGGGTCGGCACCGCCTCGTCGGTGATCGCGGCCTCGGGGTCGCGCTTGCGCACCAGCACCCAGCGGCAATAGCTCAGCACCGCCCCGCCCTGCGCGTCGTAGCCGGTCGAGCGGACATAGACCACGCCGGTCTGGCGGTTCGAGCTTTCCTTGAGGCCGATCACCTCCGAGACCGAATTCAGCGTCTCGCCCGGATAGACCGGACGCAGGAAGCGGCCTTCCGCGTAGCCGAGATTGGCGACCGCGTTGAGCGAGATGTCCGGCACCGTCTTGCCGAATACGATGTGGAACACCAGCAGGTCGTCGAGGGGCGCCCGGGCGTAACCGAAGGCCGCCGCGAAGGCGTCGGAGGATTGCACCGCAAAGCGCGGACCGTAAAGCGCGGTGTACAGCGCCACGTCACCGGTGGTGACCGTGCGCGGCGTGGCGTGTCGGATGGTCTCCCCGAGGCGGAAATCCTCGAAGAAACGGCCCGGATTGGTCTTCATCGTCGCCCCTCGTCGAGCCCGGCGGCTCTCGTGCGAGAGCCCGCCGGGCGACGTCGCGCGCCCGGCAGGCGTCTCCATGGCTTGTGGTGGGTGTGGGCCAGCCGGAGCAGGCCATGTCCGGCGATTTGAGGGGCAGCCCCGCCCCGCGGTCAAGCCCCGCCCTTGGACGGCGTCTCCGTCAGGCCGTCGAGCCGCGCGGCCAGAGCCGGCCCGTCGCCAGCGATCCGGAACTGCTTGATCCGCGCGGTGGCCCCGGTGGTGAGCGCCACCGCGGAGGCCGGGAGGCCGAGGGCGCGCCGCAGCACGTCCCGCACCGCCGCATTGGCGGCGCCGTCCTCCGGCGCCGCCCGCACCCGCACCTTCAGCACGGCAGCACCGTCGTCCCGGGTCTCGATGCCGTCGAGGGCGTCGCGCCCGCCCCGCGGGGTGGCCCGCACGCGGACCTCGATCCCCTCCGGGGTGATCCGCCAGGGCCGGGCGGTCACGGCGGGCCTGCTACGCCAGGCCGGCGAACAGCTCGAACATCAGGTTGCGCAGGAAGAACAGGCCGAGGACCAGGATGATCGGCGAGATGTCGATGCCGCCGAGATTCGGCAGGATGCGGCGGATCGGCCGCAGGGCCGGGTCGGTCACCCGGTAGAGGAACTCCCCGATCTGCGACACGATCGGGTTGCGCACGTTGACCACGTTGAAGGTCACCAGCCAGCTCAGCACGGCGCTGGCGATGAGCAGGTACACGTAGAGCGTGATGATGTTGTCGATGAGCCAGAGAATCGAGCGCATGCGCGGTCCGTGCGAGCCCGGGGACCCGCGCGCGATCGCGGCGCGGCGGGCCCACCAAGGGAATTGACAGGCTGAGAAGGGCCGGCCTACAAGGCACCCGCCTCGGACGGGGCTGTAGCTCAGATGGGAGAGCGCCGCAATCGCACTGCGGAGGTCAGGGGTTCGAATCCCCTCAGCTCCACCAGGCCACTCCGGCGTGGTTAACGCAGGGTTGGCAGGGTGTAAGGAGGCGGTGGCACGGAGCCACCGGGTAGTGACATCGCTTCGGCGATATGACATATGCCCGCTGACGGCGGGGCTGTAGCTCAGATGGGAGAGCGCCGCAATCGCACTGCGGAGGTCAGGGGTTCGAATCCCCTCAGCTCCACCAAACCTCTGTTTGGTTGTCGTCGTCGTCCATTGCGTGAGACCGGGATCGGCGTGAGCCAGGGCCCGGTTTTGTCGCGTGTCGTGTCATCCGATCTGGCGTCGAGAGACCGGCAGGCTCCCTCCTCTCCCCACGGGCCGGTGACGGTGCACGGGACAGGAGTGGCGGAGGCAGCTCCCTCGTCCTGCGGGCGGGAGAGCGCCTGACGATCGAAGATCCGCTCGCGGTTCGGAGGCACGGCGCGCACAAGCGCAGCCGAAGCGACGGCGACGGGGTCTCCACGAGTAGGCCTCCGGAAACGCCCCTCACCCTGGCGGCGAACCGGCGGTTCGCAGCACGCGGCGCCCCTTGCCGTGAGACGTCGGGTTTGCCCGACGTCGCCTGCCGCTCGCAGAGGCTGGGCTTCGTAGGGGAGCGGGAGACGGGCCGGCGCCGCTTCGAACGCCGTGTGGCCCGTCGGCGGCGAATGATGCGGGGCGCCGCTCCGGCAATCGCGGGACCGGCATCGCGTCGCGGGACGCAGCGATGCGCCGCACTCCCCGCGCGTCGCCCCGGCCCCTCCGCCTCCCGCGAAAATCCTGCCCGCCACGCTCGAACCACCCCACCGACAGGGCGTTGGTCCGCGATTCCGATACCCATACTGAGTATAACTAACTCAGGATGGCGCCAGCGGCGCGTCGCGCCCGGGATCACCGAGACACCCGGTCAGGAGACCCCAATGTACTATCACGACAAGCGCCTTCAGTATCCGGTCAAGGTCGAGACGCCCGATCCCCTGTTCGCCCGCCAGCTCCAGCAGGCGATCGGCGGCATCGAGGGCGAGATCCGCGTCTGCCTGCAATACTTCTTCCAGGCATGGGGCGCCCGCGGGCCGACGACCAAGTACCGCGACGTGCTGCTCAACACCGCCACCGAGGAGATGGGCCACATCGAGATGCTGTCGACGGCGGTGGCCCTCAACCTCGAGGACGCGCCGGCGACGCTCCAGGAGACCACCGCCCAGGCCAACCCGATCGTCGGGGCGGTGATGGGTGGCGAGCGGCCCCGGCACGTGGTCGAGGGCATGCTCCAGCGCCACCTGCTCTCCACCGGCATGGCGGCCTTGCCGGCCGATTGCGACGGCGTGCCGTTCGACTGCTCGCACGTCTATGCCAGCGGCAATCTCGTCGGCGATATGTTCTGCAACGTCGCCGCGGAAGCGACCGGGCGGACGCTGGCGGTGCGGCTCTACAACTCCACCAACGACAAGGGCATGCAGGACATGCTCAGCTTCCTGATCGCCCGCGATACGATGCACCAGCAGCAATGGCTGGCGATCATCGAGGACATGGGCGGCCTGAAAGACGCGCTGCCGGTGCCCAACAGCTTCGACCCGTCGAAGGAGGCGGGCGAGTTCAGCTACATGTTCATGGGCACCGAGCGCAACGGCACGCCCGTGCCGCCCGGCCGTTACGCGGAAGGCCCGTCGATCGACGGCAAGGGACAGTTCCACTTCCGGGCTTTCGAGCCCCTCGGCGAGGAGCCGGTGCTGGGGCCCGCACGGCCCGATTCGGGCGCCCAGAAGGAGCAGATGACGACGGCCCCGATCACCAACAGCAAGAAATAGGCCAACCGGCGCCAAGGCGTGCAGGTCATGCGCCAAGATTGAGCTTGACCTGCGCGCCCCGGATGGGAGATCGGTTGCCGTTCCTTAGGGATAGGGCGGCATTCGATCACCAGACCCGACGTCGCCCGGGCCGCCCGAGCCCCCCGGACGAGGCGGACCCACGGTCGGGGAAGGCACAGCATGGATTACCAATACGTCGACGGGCGCCTCCAGATCCGACGCACGGATGAGGAGAAAAAACCTATTCTCCAGCGCCTCAAGCGCATCGAGGGCCAGGTGCGCGGCCTCCAGGCGATGGTGCAGGAGGACCGCTATTGCCTCGATGAGGTACAGCAGATGAACGCCATCACGGCAGCGGTGCGCGAGGCGGTGCTTCAACTCATCAGCACCCATCTCGATGCGTCCGTCGACTATGCGGTTCACGCCAAGGACCAGGACGGCGCCGTCGAGGAGATGGTGCGGGTCCTGCGCGCGGCGCTCCGGCAGACCTGAGGCGGCGCACGCCCGCGCTGTCCGGTCACCCTGGCGGCACCGGCGCCCGGGCATATCTAGGGCTCAAGACCGGCGCGCGGGTCCCGCGCGCATCCTCGCCAGAGCCTCGTTCCGCATGTCCGCGTCCGACAGCGAAGCCAATCGCTTCTCCGCCCGCGCCGCCCGCTACGCCAAGGTCGGCGCCAATGTGGGCGGCGTCGCCGCCCGGATGGCCGGCGCGCGGCTCTTCGGCCGCGAGGACATGACGAGCGCCGCCGCCCTGGCCCAGGCTCTGGGCGGCCTGAAGGGTCCGATCATGAAGGTGGCCCAGCTTCTCGCCACCGTGCCGGACCTGCTGCCGCCCGAATACGCCGCCGAGTTGCAGAAGCTGCAATCCGAGGCGCCGCCGATGGGCGCCGCCTTCGTCAAGCGCCGCATGGCCGCCGAGCTGGGCCCCCAGTGGACGGACCGCTTCGGCCAGTTCTCCTTGCGCCCGGCGGCAGCGGCCTCCCTCGGCCAGGTCCACCGGGCCGAGAGCCTGGACGGCGCCCCCCTCGCCTGCAAGCTGCAATACCCGGACATGCAATCCGCCGTCGAGGCGGACCTGAAGCAGCTCGAACTCGCCTTCGCCCTGCACCGGCGCATCAGCGCGGTGATCGACACCCGCGAGATCGCCAAGGAGATCGGCGAGCGGGTGCGCGAGGAACTCGACTATACCCGCGAGGCCAGGAACGCCGCGCTCTATGCCGACGTGCTCCAGGGCGTGGAGACGGTGCGGGTCCCGGTCGTCCATCCCGACCTGTCCACCAAGCGCCTGCTGACCCAGGGCTGGCTTGAGGGCGAGAAGATCCTGACCTTCACGGGCGGGCCGCTGGAGCTGCGCAACCGCCTCGCCCACGCGATGTTCCAGGCGTGGTGGCATCCCTTCAGCCGCGCCGCGGTGATCCACGGCGATCCGCATCTCGGCAACTACACGGTCTTCTCCGAAGGGGCTGAGCCGCGCGGCATCAACCTGCTCGATTACGGTTGCATCCGCATCTTCCATCCCCGCTTCGTCGGCGGCGTGGTCGATCTCTACAAGGGGCTGCTGCACGACGATCAGGCGCGCATCGTCCATGCCTACGAGGTCTGGGGGTTCCGCAATCTCAGCCGCGATCTCGTCGACACCCTCAACATCTGGGCCCGCTTCATCTACGGGCCGCTGCTCGAGGACCGGGTCCGCACGGTGGCGGACGGCGTCAAGCCGAGCGAGTACGGCCGCCGCCAGGCTTTCGAGGTCCACCGCGCCTTGAAGGAGCGTGGGCCCGTGACGGTGCCGCGGGAATTCGTGTTCATGGACCGGGCAGCGGTGGGCCTCGGCGCGGTGTTCCTGCACCTGCGCTCGGAGCTGAACTACCATCGCCTGTTCGAGGCCCAGATCGACCGCTTCTCCCTCGACGACCTCGCGGCCCGCCAGCACGCGGCCCTGGAGAAGGCGGGACTGCCGCAGCCGGCCTGACGCGCCGGGCACCGGACCGGCGTCTAACCGCAAAAAGGTGCGGATTCGCACTTCGACCTTCGGCCGACAGGGGAAGCGGCGGCCGGTGCGGGGCGCTGCCCGGGCCGAAGACGCAAGCATCGACAGGGAGTTGCAGCGCGGCCGGCCGGGCCCGCGGCCCGGGCGCGGCTTGGGCTGCGACTGATTGCCGGGACCTTGGGCATGCGCTAAAGCCCGGCCTAACGAGCACAAGACGGGGTCTACCGCATCATGGCCGACATCACACACGCCACCGACTCCGCCTACCGCCCGGAGATGGACGGCCCGTCGCACGAGGCGACCTATCGGGGCTTCGTCACCTTCGTCGAGATCGCCACCGGCGTGGTGATCTGCTGGGTGCTGTCGCTCGCCGTCGGCGGCGTGCGTGAAGCCTGGGTCTCCGCCATCATCGGCGTGGTGCTGGGCGGCGTCGCTGGGGCGATCGGTGCCCTCTCCCCCTCCATCGGCTGGCGCGCCCCGGCGGCGGTGGCGTTCCTGCTCGCCCTCATGCTGGCCTTCTATTGAGGGCGCGGGCGGCCCGACCGCCCCGTCCCCTGTCACGCCCGACAAATCGTGCGTGACTTAATCGTTAAAAATTCGTAACGGAAGCCGTTCCCTGGTGACAGGGAACGGCTTTACAGTTGCGGGGCAGGCATGCCCTTGTACATGCCGCCCTATAGGGGGGATCGGCGCATCGCGCCGTGTATCGACCAAAGGAAGTCTGAATGCGGATCGCGGTCCTATCCGAGACCGATCCGGCGGAGCCGCGGGTCGCGGCAGTCCCGGAAACGGTGAAGAAATACAAGGCTCTCGGGGCCGAGGTGGCGGTGCAGGCCGGGGCGGGGCTGAAAGCCGGCGTGCCGGATGCCGAGTACGAGGCCGCCGGCGCCTCGATCGCGGCCGACGCCAGGACCGCGGCCGACGGGGCGGACATCGTCCTGCGCGTTCGCCGTCCCGGTGCCGACGAGCTGCCCGCGCTCAAGCGCGGCGCGATCGTGATCGCGATCATGGATCCCTACGGCCACGAGGCCGAGGTGAAGGCGATGGCGGAGGCCGGCATCTCGGCGATCGCCATGGAGCTGATGCCCCGCATCACCCGCGCCCAGGTGATGGACGTGCTGTCGAGCCAGGCCAACCTCGCGGGCTACCGCGCGGTGGTGGACGGCGCCGCCGTCTACGGCCGGGCGCTCCCGATGATGATGACCGCGGCCGGCACCGTGCCGGCGGCCCGCATCTTCGTGATGGGCGCCGGCGTCGCCGGGCTGCAAGCCATCGCGACCGCCCGCCGCCTCGGCGCGGTGGTGACCGCCACCGACGTGCGGCCCGCCGCCAAGGAGCAGGTCGAGTCGCTCGGCGCCAAGTTCGTCGCCGTCGAGGACGACGAGTTCAAGCAGGCCGAGACCGCCGGCGGCTACGCCAAGGAGATGTCGGCCGAGTACAAGAAGAAGCAGGCCGAGCTGGTGGCGAGCCACATCGCCAAGCAGGACATCGTGGTCACCACCGCGCTGATCCCGGGACGACCGGCGCCGAGGCTCGTCACCGCCGACATGGTGGCGGCGATGCGGCCGGGCTCGGTCCTGGTCGACCTCGCGGTCGAGCGCGGCGGCAACGTCGAGGGCGTCAAGGCGGACGAGATCGTCGAGACCGAGAACGGCGTGAAGATCGTCGGCTATGCCAACGTGCCGGGCCGTCTCGCCGCCACCTCGTCGAGCCTCTACGCCCGCAACCTCTACGCCTTCGTCGAGACCCTGGTCGACAAGGCCGCGAAGGCGCTGGCGGTGAAGTGGGACGACGAGTTGGTCAAGGCGACCTGCCTAACCCGCGACGGCGCCGTCGTCCACCCGAACTTCCAGCCCAAGGCGGCTTAAGCCCGCCGGAGATCCCCATGGCCACTCTCACTCCCGACCAGGCGGCCGAGCAGGCACGGGCCGCCGCCGCCGCCGCCCGCATCTCCGCGGATGCCGCGACCGGCGCCGCCGCCCAGGCCCAGGCGATCGCCGACGGCCTCGCCCACGGCGTCGCCGCCGTGACCCACGGCGCCATCGACCCGACCGTGTTCCGCCTCGCCATCTTCGTGCTGGCGATCTTCGTCGGCTATTACGTGGTCTGGTCGGTGACCCCGGCCCTCCACACCCCGCTGATGTCCGTCACCAACGCGATCTCCTCGGTGATCGTGGTCGGCGCGCTGCTCGCCGTCGGCGTTCCGCTGATCGAGAAGGGCACGGGCTGGGCCCGCTTCTTCGGGTTCATCGGCCTGGTCTTCGCCAGCGTGAACATCTTCGGCGGCTTCCTCGTCACCCAGCGCATGCTCAGCATGTACAAGAAGAAGGTCTGAGGCGATGTCGGAGAACGTCTCCTCGCTCCTCTATCTCGTCTCCGGCGTCCTGTTCATCCTGGCGCTGCGGGGCCTATCCCACCCGACCACCTCCCGGCAGGGCAACCTGTACGGCATGATCGGCATGGGCATCGCCATCCTGACGACGCTGGTCGGCCATGCGCCGTCCGGCGCCGGGGCATGGTTCCTGGTGCTGCTCGGCCTCGGCATCGGCGGCGGCATCGGCGCGGTGATCGCCAAGCGCGTGCCGATGACGGCGATGCCGCAGCTCGTCGCGGCCTTCCACTCCCTCGTCGGCCTCGCGGCGGTCGCGGCGGCGGCCGGCGCCCTCTACGCGCCGCAGGCTTTCGGCATCCTCGAGAACGGCCACATCCACAAGCAGTCGCTGTTCGAGATGGGGCTGGGCGTCGCCATCGGCGCCATCACCTTCACCGGCTCGGTGATCGCGTTCCTCAAGCTCGACGGGCGCATGTCGGGCAAGCCGATCATGCTGCCGCAGCGCCACGCCATCAACATCGTGCTCGCCATCGTCCTGGTGACGCTGCTCGCCGTCTTCATCGGCGGCGAGAGCAAGGCGGTGTTCTGGCTGATCGTGATCCTGTCCTTCGTGCTCGGCGGCCTCTTGATCATCCCGATCGGCGGCGCGGACATGCCGGTCGTGGTCTCGATGCTCAACTCCTATTCGGGATGGGCGGCGGCCGGCATCGGCTTCACCCTCGGCAACCTCGCGCTGATCATCCCGGGCGCGCTGGTCGGCTCCTCGGGCGCGATCCTGTCCTACATCATGTGCCACGCGATGAACCGCTCGTTCATCTCGGTGATCCTCGGCGGCTTCGGCGGCGATTCCGCCGCGGCCGGCGGTGGCGGCCAGGTCGAGACCCGGCCGGTCAAGCAGGGCTCGGCCGACGACGCGGCGTTCATCATGAAGAACGCCGAGAAGGTCATCATCGTGCCGGGCTACGGCATGGCGGTGGCGCAGGCCCAGCACAGCTTGCGCGAGATGGCCGACCAGCTGAAGAAGGCCGGCGTCGACATCAAGTACGCCATCCATCCGGTGGCGGGCCGCATGCCGGGCCACATGAACGTGCTCCTCGCCGAGGCCAACGTTCCCTACGACGAGGTGCACGAGTTGGAGGACATCAACGGCGAATTCCCGCAGGCCGACGTGGCCTTCGTGATCGGTGCCAACGACGTCACCAACCCGGCGGCCAAGACCGATCCGCAATCGCCGATCTACGGCATGCCGATCCTCGACGTGGAGCGGGCCAAGACCGTGCTGTTCATCAAGCGCGGCATGGGCTCTGGCTATGCCGGCGTCGAGAACGAGGTGTTCTTCCGCGACAACACCATGATGCTGTTCGGCGACGCCAAGAAGGTCGTCGACGAGATCGTCAAGAACCTCTGACGCGCCGCCCCGCCTGGGGCGGAACGATACGGGGCTTCGGTCCCGACGTCGGAAGCGGGGCCTCGTGCCCCGCTTTTCGCGTTCAAGGGACGCGCGCATCATCACCCCGCCCACAGGTGTCGCCCGGCTGCGGCAGCGCGCATCCGCGAATCCCGCTACACTCCGCGGGTGTCCACGCTCCTCGACCTGCCCCGCCCCCTCCTCGACGTTCACCGCTCCGCGCTCGGGCGGCCCTGGCACGAGCGCTGCGCCTCGGCGCAGGCGCAGAGCCTCGCGGTCGCCATCGCGCAGGGGCACGGCCTGCCGGAGGTGCTGGCCCGGGTGCTGGCCGGCCGCGGGGTCGACCTGCACGCCGTGCCGGGCTTCCTGGAGCCGCGCCTGCGCGATCTCCTGCCCGACCCCGCGGTGCTCGTCGACATGGAGGCGGCGGCCGACCGTCTGGCAAGCGCGATCCTGAAGCGCGAGACGGTCGCGATCTTCGGCGATTACGACGTCGACGGGGCGGCGAGCGCCGCGCTCCTGGCAAGCGCACTCCGCGATCTCGGCGTGCCCTACCGGCTCCACATCCCCGACCGCATCACGGAAGGGTACGGCCCCAACGTCGCGGCCGTCAGGATGCTGGCCGAGGACGGCGCCACCCTCCTCGTCACCGTCGATTGCGGCACGGCCGGGCACGCGCCGCTCGCCGAGGCCGGCCGTCTCGGCATGGACGTGGTGGTGCTCGATCATCACGGCGCGCCCGAGGTGCTTCCACCGGCCCGCGCCGTCGTCAACCCGAACCGCCTCGACGACCTGTCGGGCCTCGGCCATCTCTGCGCCGCCGGCGTGGTCTTCCTGACGCTGGTGGCACTCAACCGGCGTCTGCGCCGCGACGGCCTCGCCATTCCCGACCTCATGGCCGGGCTCGATCTCGTGGCGCTCGCCACCGTGGCCGACGTGGTGCCGCTGCACGGGCTCAACCGCGCCTTCGTGCGCCAGGGCCTCGCGGTGATGCGCGGCCGCGGCCGGCGTGGACTCGCCGCCCTCCTGGATGCCGCCGGCCTGTCGGAGGCGCCGCAGGCGTGGCATCTCGGCTTCCTGCTCGGGCCCCGCATCAATGCCGGCGGGCGCATCGGCGATTCGACCCTCGGTGCCCGCCTGATGCTCTGCGAGGACCCGATCGAGGCCGCCGGCATCGCCGCGCAGCTCGATGCCCTCAACCGCGAGCGCCAGGCGATCGAGGCCGCCGCGGTGGCCGAGGCCGAGGCCGAGATGGGGATGCGCCTGGAGCGGGATCCGGACCAGCCGGTCCTCGTCGCCGGCAGCCCCGACTGGCATCCCGGCGTGGTCGGGCTGATCGCGGCGCGGCTCAAGGAGCGCTTCGGCCGCCCGGCCTTCGCCTTCGCGCTGCGCGAGGACGGCACCGCCACGGGGTCCGGCCGTTCGATCCCCGGGGCCGATCTCGGCCGGGCGGTCCGGGCCTGCGTCGAGACGGGGCTCGCCGCCAAGGGCGGCGGCCACGCCATGGCGGCGGGCGTGACGCTGGCCGCCCTCGACCTCGACCGCTTCCGCGACGCCCTGTCGGGCGATCTCGCCGCCTCGGTGGCCGAGGCGCGCCTCGGTGAGGCCCTGCTGATCGACGGCCTCGTCTCCGCCGGCGGCGTGCAGCCGGACCTGGCGGAGGCCGTCGAGCGGGCCGGGCCGTTCGGTCAGGGCGCGCCGGAGCCGGTCTTCGCGCTGGCCCGCCACCGCGTCGCCGATGCCCGGGTGGTCGGCACCGGCCACGTCAAGGCGCAGCTGCGCGGGCGGGACGGCGTCGCAGTCGGGGCGATCGCGTTCCGGGCGGCGGAATCGCCGGTCGGGCGGCTGCTGCTCTCGCATATCGGCCGCGACGTCCATGCCGCCGGCACCCTGTCGCGCGACCGCTGGCGCGGGGCTGACCGGGTCGAGCTGCGCCTGTGCGACGTCGCGGAAGCGAGCTGAAACGGCTCCGGTGAGCCGGCCACGGATCGCGGCTTGACACCCTCCGACCACCCCACCATAAGGGCCCCGTCGCCGACAGGCGGCCCCTGCCGGTGACGGCAGCGTGGGGGAATGTCCCGAGCGGCAAAGGGGGCGGACTGTAAATCCGCTGGCTATGCCTTCGTAGGTTCGAGTCCTACTTCCCCCACCAGTCAACCTGAGTTTCCGTCTGCGTCGGTGGGTCCGTTCCTGCGACGTCGATATGGGGAGCCAGGGGAATCGCTTCAGCTTT
>NZ_LABX01000168.1 GCF_001043915.1 Methylobacterium aquaticum
TGCTCGACCGGCTCGGCATCAAGTCCGAGTTCCGCGAGGGCTTGCGCGTCACCGACGAGGCCACCGTCGAGGTGGTCGAGATGGTGCTCGCCGGCTCGATCAACAAGCAGATCGTCGGCTGGATCTCGGCCGAGGGCGGCAAGGCGATCGGCCTGTGCGGCAAGGACGGCAACATGGTGCGGGCGCGCCGCGCCGCCCGGACCGTCACCGATCCCGATTCCCACATCGAGCGCCACGTCGATCTCGGCCTCGTCGGCGAGCCCGAGCATGTCGACCGCACGGTGCTCGATGCGGTGCTGAAGGCCGAGCTGATCCCGGTCCTCGCCCCGGTGGCGGTGGGCGGCGACGGCCAGACCTACAACGTCAACGCCGATACCTTCGCGGGTGCCATCGCCGGGGCGATGCGGGCCAAGCGCCTGCTGCTGCTGACCGACGTGCCGGGCGTGCTCGACAAGAACAAGAAGCTGATCCCGGAACTGTCGATCGAGGATTGCCGCCGGCTGATCGCCGACGGAACCATCACGGCTGGCATGATCCCGAAGATCGAGACCTGCATCTACGCCCTGGAGCAGGGCGTCGAGGCGGTGGTCATCCTCGACGGCAAGGTGCCGCACGCGGTGCTGCTCGAGCTGTTCACCGATTACGGCGCCGGCACGCTGATCCGCCGGTCGTAACCACGACGTCCGCGGGCGGTCCGCAACCGGACCGCCCGATCCGCCAGTCCCTTCTTTCATCTTCCCTTCCGCCCTGCCTCGCTTATCTTGAGCGTCCGGGGCCGTGGGGCCCCCGTCGCCGGACCGTCCCTTGCTCCTGCCAGGCGAGAGCCACCTCACCGCCCCTGAGGCCCGCGGCTTCTCGGGCATCGACACCTGGGTGTTCGACCTCGACAACACGCTCTATCCCCACGACGCCCGCGTCTGGCCGCAGGTCGACGAACGCATCACCCTCTACGTGATGAACCTGTTCGGGCTCGACGGGATCTCGGCCCGGGCGCTCCAGAAATACTTCTACCACCGCTACGGCACGACGCTCCGCGCCCTGATGGCCGAGTGGCGGATCGACCCTTACGAGTTCCTCGACTTCGCCCACGACATCGACCATTCGAGCATCGCGCTCGATCCGGGCCTCGGCGTGGCGATCGAGGGCCTGCCCGGCCGCAAGCTGATCCTCACCAACGGCTCGCGCCGGCACGCCGAGAACGTCGCGACGAAGCTCGGCATCCTCGACCATTTCGAGGACGTGTTCGACATCGCGGCGGCCGATTTCGTGCCCAAGCCCGAGCGCTCGGCCTACGAGAAGTTCCTGAACCGCCACGGGGTCGACCCGACCCGCTCGGCCCTGTTCGAGGACATCGCCAAGAACCTCGTCGTCCCGCACGACCTCGGCATGGCGACGGTGCTGGTGGTGCCCCGCACCATCGACCCGTTCCGCGAGAGCTTCGAGCAGGAGGCGGTGCGCGCGCCGCATATCGACCACATCACCAACGACCTCGCGGGCTTCCTGACCGAGCGGGTCGCCCCGGCGCTGGCGGCGTGAGCCCGCACATGCAACCGGAGCCAATGCGACCCGAGCAGGATCCCGCCGAGCACGACCCGGTCGAGATCTGGGGCCGGCGCATCGGCCGTGGCCTCGGCGTCGTGGCGCTCGTCGTCCTCGCCTGGCTGCTCGGCCGGCAATTGCAGGTCTGGTGACAGCGATGACTCTGGTGACAGCGATGACCGAGACGCCCGACACCGACTGGAGCGCCCGCCGCGCGCCCGACCTCGCCGCCATCGAGGCCCTGGCGGAGGCGGCCTTCGCCCGCCTGCCGCAGGCGTTCCGCAGCCTGTGCGACGGGGTGGTGATCCGCGTCGAGGAGTTTCCCGACGACGAGACCCTGGAGGAGATGGGCTGCGAGAGCGAATTCGATCTTCTCGGCCTGTTCCGTGGCACCGGCCTGGCTCAAGGGGGCGGGGCCCTCAACCTCGCCACCGGCCAGTTCCCCAACATGGTCTGGCTCTACCGCCGGCCCCTGCTCGATTACTGGGCCGAGCACGACGAGACCTTGGGCCATCTCGTGGCGCACGTGCTGGTGCACGAGATCGGCCATCATGTCGGGCTCTCCGACGACGACATGGCGGCGATCGAGGCCGCGGCCGAGGCGTGAGGGGTCCAGAGGCGTTCCCTCGGGCGTCGCGGCATCGTTTGCAGCCGATCTCGGCCTGCCGTCGGAGGATCGAGACGGCTCGGTGGTGATGCGTGAGGGCGGCGGCCGTCCGTCTGGCCGGACCGTCTCCGCCTGGAACCCGTCCTCCTGTCCGGTGCCGAAACCGGCTCTGCCCGCCCATGATGCTCCGGGGTAGCATAACCGTGAGTCGATTGCCGGCGCGATGCGGGTTTCGTATCGGCGACGAGGGCGCGATGCTCCAGTCGACACCGTGATTCAGACATGTCCACAATCCTCATCGTCGATCCCGTCCGCATCGAGACCGGCAGTGCGGATTGCGAGGGCCGCCTGGTCTATCGCGACGGCCGCCTGATCGGCGTCCTGACCCAGCTCGATCCTCTCCTGCACGAGGATCTGGGCGTCGGGCGGCACTGGTACCTGGAAGCCGCGTTCGGGCGGGCCGCCGCCGCGCCCCAGCCGCGGCCCTTCCCGAGCCTCGACGAGGCGCTGACCTGGCTGGAGCGACGGAGTTCCGGCCCCGCGCGGCCGGCGACGCTGCCGGTCACGCCGCACTGCGCGGTGGCAGCGCACTTGCCTTCGGCCGGCTGGTGCGGAACTGGCCTCGCTCCACCGCGATGAAGACCAGCACCACCACGGTGACGCTGGTGAACCACCAGCTCGCGACGGTGCCGATTCCGAGGCAGGCGGAGGCGAAGGCGGTGGCGGCGGTGGCCATCGCCCCCGGGTTCAGAACCGGGTGCTCGCGGCCGGAATGGCGGATGCCGCTCCACAGCACGAAGGCCGCCGCGAAGGCGCCGACGATCCCGAGCTCGTACCAGATCTCGAACAGCAGCGAGGCCGGGGCGTTGATCGGCAGCATGCCGATCACCTTGCCGCGCAAGGCGGTTTCGAGGCCGTGGCCGGTGACGAGCCGCAGCGGCTCGGTCGTCACCACCCGCTGCCAGGCTTTGAGCGTGAGAATCGTCGGGTGGAGCGGCCCGAGCACCGGCGTCAGCACGGGCCGCAGCAGGAAAGGCAGGAGCGGCGCCAGGGCGACGAGGCCCGCCGCGACGCCTGCCGTGACCCGTGCGCCGAGGCTCTGCCGCCAAGCCGAGAGCGCGAAGGCCACCGCCCCGCAGCCGAGGGCCAGCAGCGGCACCGGCCCGGGGGCGAGAACCAGCGCCAGCGCCACCACGACGGCGAGGCCGAGCGCCTCCATGTCGCGCCGGCGCGAGCGCAGCCAGGCGGCGGCGGGCCAGAGCAGCAGGGCGAGCAGCATCGCGCCGCGCTCCAGCGCGCTGTCGTCCTCGAAGCCGCCGCGCAGGGAGGCACCGCTGAACAGCCCGAGCAGCACCGCCCCGATCGCCGCCGCGCCGACGCCGAGAGGCAGGAGGTAGAGGTTGGCCGAGCGCATCCGGTCCGGCAGCGCGAGGTAACCGGCCACGGTCAGCCCCACCGTGGCGGCGAGGTTGAGCAGGCGCTCGCTCGCCGGGCCGGGGAACGGCGTCCAGACGAGGGACAGGGCGCACCAGCCGAGCAGCAGGGCGCCGGCCAGGATCGCCCGGGCGCCGCCGAGGCGCGCCAGCCCGGCCCGGAGGGGACGCTGGGCCCCGTCGAGGAGGGAGGCGACGATGAGCAGCGCGATCCCGATCGGCGCCAGGATGACCACGATGCGCCGCGACACCAGGGCGGAGACCGGGATCACCACCGTCAGGCCGAAGAAGGCGAGGCGGCGCAGCAGCGCCGCCGCATCGACGGCGGGATCGGGGGTGTGCGTCGTCGCGCGCGGCATGGCGGCCCATCCGGATGACGGCGCCAACGGGCGCCGCTCCCTCCCCTCCTAGTCGAGAGGGCGGGCCCTGGGCTGTAGATGGGGCGCAACACTGAGGACGGGCGCTGGCCGAGAGCGGGCACGGCGCGCCGGATCAGCCCTCCAGCGCCGCCGCCACATCCTGCTCCGTCACCGCCTCCAGGGGCTTGCCCACCTTGCAGGCGCGCGAGCGGGCGCCCGGGACCATGACCAGGATCACCGTCTCGGTGCCCGGGCAGGCCGGATCGGCGCACGCGATCTCGTTGACGGCAAGCGTCACCTCGGGGCCGAAGCCGCCGAGGCGCCGGGCGATTCCAGCGACCCGGGCCCGGGCGGCGGCCTCCGGCGACGGGCGCTTCCGGAACGCGCCGAGGAGGTTCATCGTCAGCGCGGCAGGCTGAGGAGACCGGCCTGGCCGTCGGCGCAACCGAAGGCGAGGTGCTCGCCGCCGGAATGCCAGCTCATCGCCGTGACGGCGCTGCCCCGCACCGCCGGGCGCACCAGCAGCTCCGAGGCGTCGGTGAAGCGGATCAGCAGCACGCAGCCATCCTCGTAGCCCGCCGCCAGGACCGGCGACTTGGGATGGAACGCCACCCGCGAGACCCGGGCCGGGCGCACGCCGCATTCCCGCGGCGCCTTGCCGGTCGGGCCTTCCTTGGACTCGAACGGCCAGACGATCACGGCTTCCGCGCCGCTCGTCGCCAGCCAGTGCCCGTCCGAGGACCAGGCCGTGGAGCGCACCTTGGCGGGGTAGCCGCTCATCCGCATGTGGCCCCGGTCGGGCTGGAGGCGCCAGCCATGCAGGGCGTTCTCCTGCATCGTGGTGATGACGAAGCGCCCGTCCGTCGACCAGGTCACGTCGATATGGGAGCCCTTCCAGGTCAGAGCCTCGGGCGGGGTGTCGAGGTTCGGGTACCACAGGGTGGCGCCGCCGTAATGCGCCACCGCCAGCCGGTAGCCCTTGGGCGCGAAGGCGAGGCCCCGGGCGGTGGAGGGCGCCTCGAAACCCTTCTCGCGGCCCTTGGCGTCGCGGGCGACGACGCGCTTGCCCGCCGCATAGGCGACGCCGCCATCCGGGTGCAGCGCCAGGGCGTCGATCCAGGCGCCGCCCTGGGCCGTGGCGATCGCGTCGACGCCGCCATCGGCCTTGACCGCGACGATCCGCCCGTCGTCGCCCCCGGTGACGAGGCGCCTGCCGTCGCCGGCGGCCACCAGGATTCCGGCCTCCGGATGGGCCTCGACCCGGGTGGTCTCGCCCCCGTCCGCCACGAGGAGCACCACGCCGTCGCCCAGGGCCAGGGCGAGCTGCCGGCCGAGCCAATGGGCCGCGATCACGTGGGCGCCGGCCGGAATCGCGGTGACCTGCTGGGTGAGGGAGGGGGCGGCGGTGGCGCTCATCGCTCTTCCTGTGAACCTCGAAACCGTGCGGCCGGGCCTGTCACACGGGGCCGTCCCGCGCAAGGGCGCGGCCGGTTCCCGCCCGGATTAACCGCCCGTCCCGCAGGGTTAAGGCTTCGCTTACCAAGCCGCATCAATTCGACCGACCCTGCCCGAACGCCGCCCAGGTTCCGGTGGTTCTGTCCTCGAACCGTCGCCGGAGCGCTCACCGGCGGCCCCCTCATCGTCCTGGAGCGAGTTGCGTCATGATCCAGTCTGCCTTTGCGGCGATGGTGCCGCCCGCTGCCCTCCCCTGGCAGACGGTGCTGGTGGTCGAGGACGAGGCGATGGTCTGCGAGATCGCCGCCGAGGCCCTGGCCGACGAGGGCTACCGCGTGCTCACCGCCGCCGATGCGGTCGAGGCCGGCCGCATTCTCCAGGCCGAGCGGGTCGACATGCTGTTCACCGACATCGATCTGGCCCGCAACACCAACGGGGTGGCGCTGGCCCGGGACGCGCGGCGCCACTGCCCGCGCCTGCCGGTCGTCTACACCTCGGGCGGCCGCCACACCCTCGGAGACGAGGCGGTGACCGGCTCCGTTTTCGTGCCCAAGCCCTACCGCCCGAGCCAGATCGTGGCGCTCGCCAACCGCATCCTCGGACACTGAACGCCGAACCCCAAACCTCTTGCCCGAGATGGAGCCCCGTGAACCAATGCGCCCGCCCTTCGTCCTCTCCGGTCTTCTCGCCCTCGTCCTCGCCGGCCACGCCCTGACGGCTGGAGCCAAGGACGCGCAGATGGCGGCCCCTGCGGCGCAGGCTGCGGCTCCGGCCCCGAGCGCGGCCTGCGACGTCGTCGGCCTGCATCTCGAGGACATGATCGCCCAATCGTCGAAGCTCCAGCGTTCGGCCAACGAGCAGACCGTGCGCGACCTGCGCACCCTGCGCGACGCCGCCGTGATTCTGGACGCCTACAAGCACCCGCAGCTCTGCGCTCAGGTTCTGGCGGTCCTGCGCGGGCTGGCCGCCGATCCCGAACGGGCGATCGACCAGAGCGGCGACACCGACGAGGAGAAGGCCGAGGCCGTCGAGAAGGCCCGCACGCCCAGGACGCCCGGGACGCCTCCGGACACGTCGTCCGGGAAGGCGCTGGACAAGAAGGAGAAATAGGACGTGCCGTCCGTGGCAGGACAATGTGGCAATGAAAACTGCGTGCCTTGCCCGGCGGCCCGCTCGCGAACCGTGTAACAGATTGGAATTTCTCTGAGTTTCGCGGGCGGCCTTGATCCCGGCCGGTCCCCTCGCTAGTTCGGTCGTGCCGGTGGTCCGGGGACATCCCGGGTCGATGCCGGCTTTGTCCGACGAACAGGAGCGAGAGCCGACACGGCGTCGCGCCGACGCCCCTGTGGGCGGCCGGTCAGCGCGCTTATCGCCGTTGGCGCTCGCGGTCCCAGAGGAGTCGCACGACGTGCTCACGCAAGGGTTGCCCCGGTCCCGGGCCGGCATCGGCCGCGTCATGTCCCGGTCCGTCATATCCCGACCTGCCCTGGCCCTCTGCCTCGCCCTGTCGCCGATGGCGCTCGCCTCCGCGCCGGCCCAGGCACAAGGAACCCCAGCGCAAGGAACCCAGGCGCAAGGGTCCGAGCCACCCGCGACCGTGACTCCCGCGACCGTGAGCCATCCGGCCGCTCCGCCGCTGCGGGTGGAGCTGAACAAGCTCGAGACGGCCGGTGATGCGTGCAAGGCGATGCTGATCGTCGAGAACGGCAAGGGCGGCCCGATCCGCTCGCTGCGCCTTGACCTCTATGCCTTCGACCCGGACGGCATCGTGCAGAAGCGCAGCATGGTGGAACTCGGCCCGGTGCCGGCGCGCAAGACGGCGTTACGCCAGTTCGAGATCTCCCCCACGCCCTGCGCCCAGGTCGGCCGGGTGCTGCTCAACGACGTGGCGGCCTGCGACGGCCAGGATCTGACCCGCGAAACCTGCCTGGAGCGCATCGAGCCCTCCTCCGCCAAGGGCGCCGCGCCGTTCGTGCGCTGACCGCCCCTCCTGTTCCCTGTTTTCCCGGAGACCGCCGAGATGGATCCGACCACCGCGCCCGCCGCGGCCGCAGGCCACGACTTCTCCTTCCTCGGGCTCTTCCTTCAGGCCGATCCGGTCGTGAAAGGGGTGATGATCCTCCTGGTCCTGGCCTCGCTGGTCTCCTGGACGATCATCCTCGAGAAGGTGGTGCGCCTCGCCGGCGCCCGGCGCCAGGCCAGGGCCTTCGGTCGCCTCGTCGCCAGCGGCGGCATGCCGGAGGCGCGCTCAGGCCTCTCCGCCCGGGTGGTGGCCGCCGCCCAGGAGGCGTGGCGCGACCAGGATTCGAGCGAGACCCGGGCCGAGCGGCGCGAGCGCATCGAGCGCGCCATGCGGGCGGCCCTGACCCTCGACATCAAGCGGCTCCAGATCGGCCTGCCCTTCCTGGCCAGCGCCGGCTCGGCGGCGCCGTTCATCGGCCTGTTCGGCACGGTCTGGGGCATCATGAACTCGTTCTCGTCGATCGCGAAGAGCCAGGATACCAGCCTCGCCGTGGTGGCGCCGGGCATCGCCGAGGCGCTGTTTGCCACCGCGATCGGCCTCGTGGTCGCGATTCCGGCGGTGCTGGCCTACAACAAGTTCTCGAGCGACCTCGCCAAGGTGCAGGCGGCCTTCGTCGCCGGCATCGGTATCCTGGGCAACCGGCTGGCGCGCGACCGCAGCCATCACGCCCGCAGCGCCGCCGCTGAGTAATACCAACGGCCGAAGATGCTGACGCATCGATTCGATCTCGGGCCTGCCCGAGATCGACGCGGCCGATGATTCCATCTCGAATTGTCGTTGCCAAGCGCAGATGTCCGGGACCTTGGGCTTGGCGACAATTCGAGACCGGCACCAAAGGTTGTTTTCAACGACCGTTGGTATCATCGTCCTCTTTGTTCAACGCATAGCGCCCCTGCCCCACCGGGCAGGCGGCCGGAGGCCCGCCAGATGGGTATGGGACCGGTGCAGGCCGGCGCCGGCGACGAGGATGGCTTCGACGCCGCGCCGATGTCCGAGATCAACGTCACCCCGATGGTCGACGTGATGCTGGTGCTGCTGATCATCTTCATGGTCGCGGCCCCGCTGATGACCGTCGGCGTGCCGGTGCAATTGCCGAAGACCGCCGCCGCCAAGACCTCCGAATCGAAGAAGCCGGTGGTCGTCTCGGTCGACAAGGACGGCCATGCCTTCCTGGCCAAGGAGCCGCTGCCGCCCGAGACCGCGCTCGCCCGCCTGAAGGCCGCTGCCGCCGAGGATCCGGGCCAGACCGTGCTGGTGCGCGGCGACAAGGACGTGCCCTATGGCAAGGTCATGGAGGTGATGGGGCTCGTCGGCCAGGCCGGCTTCGCCAAGGTCTCGCTCATCGCCAATGCCCCCTCGGGCGGGGCGCCCGCTCCCGCTTCTCCCGTGCCGGCGGCCCCGCGGTGAGCCGATGAGCCACACCGTGACGACCGACGCGCCGGAGCCGCGGGAGCCGGGGACGGGCCTCGGCCTTGCCTTCCTGGTGGCCCTCGCCCTGCATGCGGGCGGCCTCTTCGCCCTCACCTACTGGCGCGGCCCCCCGGCCCCGCCCGGCGAGAACGAGATCGCGATCGATCTCGCGCCCGACCTGGCGGCGGTCGACGTGCCGAACCAGGCGCAGGACGTCGACATCGCGCCGACGCCCACCGACGTGACCGAGCCGAAAACCGTGCCGACGGCCGAGCCCCCGGCCGACACGGTGCCGGTCGAGACCATGCCCCCGCCCGAGACGAAGGCGGAGGAGGTCCCCCAGGAGACTCCCGTCGAGCAAATGCCGGCCGAGCGGACCTTGGTCGAGCAGGTCCCGGCCGAACTGGTCCCGGCCGAGCAGGTCCCCGCCGAGACTGTGCCGATGGAGACGCCGCCCGAGGCCATGCAGGCGGTGCAGGAGCCCGAAGAGCAGGTCGTGACCTCGACGAACCAGGACGCGCCGGCCGCCGTGGTGGCGAAGCCCGTAGAGGAGCCGAAGCCGCTTCTCCAGCCCGTGCCGAAGCCGGTCGCCAAGCCCACTCCTAAGCCTGTGCCCAAGCCTGTCCCCAAGCCGAAGCCGGTGGAGAGGCAGAAGCCCATCGAGAAGCCGGTCGAGGCGCGCAAGCCGCCGCCGAAGCCCGTGCGCGACGTCAAGCGCGAGGCCGAGAAGGCGGCCGAGCGCCGGCTCGAAGCCGCCCGCCAGCGCCGCGCCGCGGCCTCCGCCTCGCAGATGAACCAGGGCGGGGCCTCGGCGGCGGCGAGTGCCAATGCCGCCCGGGCCTGGGGCGCGATGGTGCGCGGGGTGATCCAGAGCCGGGCCCGCGCGGTCGGCGGGGCGAGCGGCACCGCGACGGTCCGCTTCACCGTGTCCCGCTCCGGCCGGGTCCTCGGCGCCTCGCTTGCCGGCAGCAGCGGCAATGGCAGCCTCGATGCCGCCGCCGTGGCGGCGGCGTCCGGCAGCCTGCCGCCGGCCCCGGCAGAGTTCACCGGCGCGCAGCAGAGCTTCACCTTGCCGGTGCGGTTCAACTGAGGAGGTCCGGCGAAACCCGGCCCCCGGACGGGACGTCCGATCGGCGACCGGGCCTGGACCGGGTGGACCGATCGGACGCCGCATGATACCAGCGGCCGAAGATGCCGACGCATCCGGCCGTTGACCCAATCTCGAATTTTCGATGCCTAGCCAGAGGCTTGGCGAACATTCGCGAGCGGCACCAAAGGTCGTTTTCAACGACCTTTGGTATGACCACCTACTTCACCAGCGACACGCATTTCGGCGATCCGCGGGTGCTGCGCATCGATCGCCGCCCCTTTCCCGATCTCGCGACCCACGACGCGGCTTTGGTCGAGAACTGGAACGCCGTGGTGGAGCCGGACGACACGGTTTGGCACCTCGGCGACTTCGCTCTCGGGCCACCGCCGGAGCGGGTGCAGGCCCTGCTCTCGGCGCTCAACGGGCAGAAGCACCTGATCGTCGGCAACAACGACGGGCCGGCGACCCTCGCCGCCCATGGCTGGCTCAGCATCGCGCATTACGCCGAGATCGACGTCGACGGGCAGCACCTCGTCCTGTGCCACTATGCGTTCCGGACCTGGAACCGGATGGGGAGCGGCGTCATCGACCTGCACGGCCATTCCCACGGCAATCTCAAGCCGGCCACCCGGCAATACGATGTCGGCGTCGATGCCTGGGAGTTCCGGCCCGTGACGTTGGAGACGATGCGCGCGACGCGGCGCCGGCGCACGGCGACCTGACGCGCTTCGCGCTCACGGCCTCCCGATCGCATGCACTTCCGGCAGCGGTTTTGCGGGGAACCCCGCGGGCGCCCTCGACGTTCCTCGGGCACAACAAGCAAGCTTGGCATCACGCTTCATCCACGAGGCGGATTGCCGCAGCTGCGGACCCTGTACCGTTCGTGAGTTCAGCGATGACCCCACCGCGTCGTCTCCCGCTCGGCTGGCCGATGGCCGCCGCCCTCCTGCTCGTCGCAGGCCCGGCCCTGGCCCAGCCGGCTTGCCTCGGTGCCCAGCGCAAGATCGACGAGGCCGGTGCCCTGCGGTTTCAGGCCCGCCAGGATGCCCGCATCGGTGACCGCGACCGGGTCTGCGACAATCTCGGCGATGCCGAGGACCGTTACGAGGACGCCCGGGACCGCCTCGACGATTGCGGCCTCGGCGTCGCCTCGGTTGATCTCAAGTCCGCCCTCCGCTCCGTGCGTCAGGAGAAGCGGTTCTTCCGCTGCGACTGAGCGCGTGCCGTAGCGCACACCCATTCCTCCGCACTTCGCCCATTCCTCTCACCGGGTGCTGCCGTGATATCCGGCACGCCAGATCGGATGCCCGCCATGACCCACGCCAGCATGACCCACGCCAGCCAGACCTCGCCCGAGCCCCGCCTCTCCGCGCCGACCACCGGCGCTCACTCGTTCACCGCGGCGCTCTGTGGCTTCCTCGGCTCGACCGCTGCGACGACCGTGGTGATGCTGCTGCTGAGCAGCGTCTGACTCCTCGCCCGGCGAGCGATGCCGACGGACCAGGATGCTGACGCAGCGATTCAATCTCGATCAGGCCCGCGAGATCGACGGAGCCGTTGACCCATTTCAGATTGTCGACACCAAGCCAAAGGCTTGGCGAGCATTCACGAACAAAAACCAAAGGCCGGCTTCAACGGCCCTTGGTCTTACGGCGCGACTGACCAGAACCGGCGCCGGGCGAACAGCATGTCCGGTTGGCCGACCTGCGGGCTTCCCGCCTGGACATGGGTCTGCACCGCCTGCGGAGGCGGGGGGCAGACCGGATCCGGGCGCCGCGTCTGGATCGTCGTCGGGGCGGGCTGCACGATGCCCATCTTCACCTGGGCTTCCGGATTGCGCAGGGCCGCGACCGTCGCCACGGCGGCCATCAGGGCGCCCGCGATGGCGCCGAGGAGGAAATTCAGCATAGCGGCCGATCCTTGCGCCGACTTCGTAGCGGTTTGAGGGCGAATCACCGGCCCATCATGCAAGCCGGTTGCCGCAACGTCGGCCTTCTTTCACAACCCTAGCTTAACAAATCGATGGCAGACCTGCCTGCGAGGCCGCTTCAAAGGCCAGCCGGAGAGGCAGACGATGAGCTACGCGGCAAACGCCTACGCGAGAACCGCCCAGGTGGCGATGACACCCCGCGAGGCCGAGGCCGCGGTCCTGATCAAGGCGGCGGCTCGCCTTCAGGCGATCCAGGATAATTGGGACGTCCAGCAGACGACCCTCAACGACGCTCTCGGCTTCAACCGCAAGGTCTGGACGCTTCTGTCCTCCGCCGCGACGGAGCCGGATGCGCCGCTGCCCGAGGAGCTGAAGACCTCGATGGCCCGCCTCGGCGCCTTCGTGTTCACCCGCACCCTCGACGCCATGATCGAGCCGAGCGCCGACAAGTTGACGGCCCTGATCCGGATCAACCGCGAATTGGCGAACGGCCTGCGCGGCAATCCCTGAACACCGTCCGGTGGGATCGGCGGAAATGAGCGCCCGAACTCTCCGATCCTCATTAGTCCAGGGCCGCCTAGAGCATTGTCCGACGAAGTGGATACCGGTTCGTCGTTAGAAAATGCGGCAAAATCAAAAACCTAGAGCACTGCCCGATTGCGACGTGATCGGGCAGTGCTCTGGCGGCGCCTGGACTGATGCGGAGCGTGTCAGCAAGGTACGTGCAAACCGGCTCTTGTTGACGAGCGTCGGCAATCGGAAGCCCGATCCAGACGGCTCGACGCCGGTCCCGATGGTCTGAGCTTACTTCCGGTGCCGCCGCGCCAGCGCGCTGTCGTCGCCCGATGTGGTGGTCATCGGCGCCTCCAAGCCGCTCGTGTTCTGGCCGCTCGTGTTCTGGCCGCTCGTGTTCTGGTTGCCGGTCGTCGACTCGGCTCGATCCCCGAGCGTCTGGTCGAAGTTGCGCCGGTTGGCGGCGTGATCGTGGTACTGCTCGGTCTGCACGAACTTGCTGTCGAGACCGCGCTCTGCGCTGTGCTGGGCCTTGTCGCGGTTGCTCAGGACCCTGTTCTCCTCGAGGATGCCCTCGGGCAGCTCGGTCATCGCGCCGGTGCCGGAGCCTTTGCCCTGCGCCCCGGGCCCCATATTGTGCCGGTCGGCCTTGGCCATGTTCATCCTCCGATCGAGCGGGTCGCGGGAGAGGATCGGGCCGGTCGCGGCACCTCCTCCCGCCTACTCTCTCAGAGTATGTTGCGCACCCGCCGGAGCAAGCGGAGCCGGCGCAAATATCGCCGGGAACCTTTTGTTGGCACAAGCGATGGAGCCGGGCGCATCATGCCCGGCCGGCCATCATGGACGCGCATCCTGATCCTGCGTACGGAGGCGGAACGGAGACTCGGGGCGGCCCTGAGCCGGTTTCGCCGGAGTGGTCACCGGTTCGGCGAAATCTGCGATCAAACGAGAAGCTCAGCGGGCGAAGCGTTGGCCTGCCAATGCAAGACTGCTTAGTCCTTCCGGCACGGGAACGCATCGCGCAGGGCCAGCAGAGCGAGGACCCCGGCCTTCTCGCGCAGGGCGGGCGGGTGAGCCGTCCCGTAGGTCACCACCGCCCGCACCAGCTGGAGCCGATTGCCGGTGGGCGGCAGGCAGGCGCCGAGGATCGGCGGCTGGTTGGCGGTCTCGGCCACGCCGACGAGGTCCTGCACCGCACCCATGAAGGCCCAGCAGCCCACGGTCTCCGGGTCCTGGCGGAACTCGACGTCGTTGCCCCGCACCTTGGCGCTGCGCAGCAGGCTCTTGCACTGTGCCACCAGGACCGCACCCTCGGCGGCATGCGCGGGCGCCGGAGCGATCATCGCCCCCATGGCCAGCCCGGCGGCCAGGAGGAGGGCCCCGGGCGACCAGGACCGGCGGCAGGATGACCGTGACGGATCACGAAGCAGCAGGGTCTCGCCGCAGGATGGCGCGCGGTTCGAGAACCTGCACGGAGGGTTCGGGAACCAGCTCGGGATCGACATGCGGACACAACTCGACGCGGAAGGCCGCCTGTCTGCGGCCCGTGTCATCCTAGCAAGCGCAGCCAGGCGTTGCGCCGCGTCGCGTGCAGCGAGTCACACCTTCGTTGCCGCAGGCGCGGCATCGGTGCGTTCCGGGGATGGTCAGCGCGCCGGATACACCACCCGGGCGAGGGCCGCCTCGACGCGCGGCGTCGTCACCGGCGCCGCGGAGACCTTCTGGTATTGCGCCATCATCCGCCGGGCCGCGTCGGCGGGCAGAGCGCCGATCGGCGCCGTCATCGCCAGCAATTCCTTGCGGGTCTTGGCGGCGACCACGCCAGGACGGTTCACGTCCTGGAAGTCGCGCATCGTGTGCTTGTCGGTCCCGGCCTCGCCGTGGAACACCCGCGGCCCCTCGGGCATGATGACGATGTCGCCCGGGCGCAGAGTCGGGTCGCGCAGGAGCGCGGTGCGGGCATCGAGGGATTTCAGCGGTGAGACCGCGAGGACGAGGGGCTTCGTCTCCTTCGCCTTCACATCGGCCTTCGGCAGGGCGACGTAGCGGGTGCGGCCGCGCACGGCCTTGGCCTGGGCCGCGAGGCGGTTGCGCCGGCTCGCCCGCTGCCGGAGCGGCGCGTCGCCGGGCTGGACGACGCTGGGCTGCGCCACCGGGACCGGCGCGGCGGAGGGACCGGAAAAGATCTGCCGGAGGAAGTCCAGGCCGTCGTCCTGAGCCCGGGCCCCGGGGGTCGAGGCGATCAGCAGACAGCCCGAGGTCATCGCCAGGAGCAGGGCGCGAAGCCGGGCAGCCGGCATGGTCTGGTGCAGCGGCATCGAGCCCCTCCAGGGCATGGTGGCGATGGTGAGATGTCTGTACTGGTACGCGGCCGATTAACCTCGACGGCAGCCTGCCAGTTCCGGGCTTCCGGCCAAAGATGAACAATTTATGATCGCGCCGTCCCGCTCTCGTCCCGCTCGGATGAGGCGCAGCCGGCGCAAGGCGCCGCCAAGGCCCGGCGGTGCAGCAAACCGCGCCATCTCTGATTCTGGTCTTCGATGGCGGGGCGCCAACACTCACCCGGTCCGCGCCTGGACGAGGAGAATCGATGACGTACCGGCAATCGACGACGAGGCCGCCGCGGGGATGCCGGTCCCGTCGGCACGCGCTCGCCCTCGCGGCGCTCCTCACCGCCCCGGCCCACGCCCAGGCGCCCTCCCCCGACCGGCGCGTGCCGCTGGAGCCGACCGTCTGGCCGTTCACGGCGATCGGACGGGTGAACGTGGTGCAGGGCCCCGCCCATCGCAGCCACTGCACCGGCACCCTGGTCGGGCCGCGCCATGTGCTGACCGCCGCCCATTGCCTGTTCGATGCCCGGCTCGACACCTGGGTCAAGCCGCATCAGGTCTTCTTCGTCGCGGGCCAGGCCCGCGATCGCAATGCCGGCACCGCCGAGGTCGAGGCGTTCCGGCTCGCGCCGGGGATCGATTTGAGGCGGGCGACGCGGCCGGAGCGCGACGGCATCACCGCCGACATGATCGGGCGCGACTGGGCGATCCTAACCTTGCGTCAGCCCATGACCCTCACGCCCGTGCCGTGGCTCGTGCTGACGGGGGCCGATCTGCCGGGGAGCCGGCCGGGCGCCGTGGTGGCGCTGGCGGGCTACGCCGCCGATCGCCCCTATCTGCCGGTGATCGACCGCGGCTGCGCGGTGCGGATCGACGCGCCGGTGCCGGGTCAGCTCGTCGATGAATGCGAGTCGATGTCGGGGGAATCCGGGGCGCCGGTCCTGGTGCTCGAACCTGGCGGGGCCGCGGCGCTCGTCGGCATCCACACGGCGGTGACGGGCGGCGAGCGGGTCGGACGCGCCTACCGGTCGGCCAGGGGCCGCGGCGTCGCCGCCGGCAGCTTCGCGGCCGCACTGGCCGAGACGGTCAGGCCATGAGGCGCCAGAACGCCACCTGGGTCTCGCCGTAGGTCCGGCGCTCCAGTTCCGAAAAACCCTCCGGCGCGGTGAGGGGGGCGGAGGCCGCCTCCTCGACCACCGCGAGGGCGTTCGGTGCGAGCCAGCCACCGTCGCGTGCCGCGCTCAGCGCCTTCGGGGCGAGGTCGCGGCCATAGGGCGGGTCGCAGAAGACCACGCCGAAGGGCTCGCCCGGCGGCGCCGCGCCCAGCCGGGTGGCGTCGCGGCGAAACAGCCGGGTCACCCCCCCGAGCCCGAGAGTGTCGAGGTTGGTGCGGATCACGCCGCGGGCCTCCGCCCCGTCGTCGACGAGGAG
>NZ_LABX01000169.1 GCF_001043915.1 Methylobacterium aquaticum
TCGCGGCCTGCGGGCGCTGGGTTCGTCCTGCGAGATGCTGCCGGACGGCATCACGGTGCGGATCGACGCCCACACCGCCTACGAACCGGATGCGCTGGTCTATTGCGGCCCCCGGATGGATCCCGACGCGATCGAGGCACCGCCCCCGGTGATCGTGGTCGAGGTGCTGTCGCCGGGAACCCGATCGGTCGATGCCGGCGCGAAGCTCGCCGGGTACTTCCTGCTCCCCAGCGTCGTGCATTATCTGCTGGTCGATCCCCGGCGGCCCTGCCTGATCCATCACCGCCGGACCGACGCGGCGATCGAGACCCGGATCGTCACGGACGGAATCCTGTCCCTCGACCCGCCCGGGATCACGCTGGCGGTGGACGACCTCTTCGGCGCGCGCTGACCTGCGTGCTACGGTGCCGGCGCAAGGACTGCCATCGACAGGGTCGACGCGATGAAGTCGCTTCCGCGGACGCGCATGAGCGTGGACGAGTATCTGGCCTGGAGCGAAACGAATCCGGGACGCTATGAACTCGTGCAGGGTGAGGTGTATGCGATGACACCGGAGCGCGTCCTGCACGCGGAGATCAAGGCAGCCGTCTATGTCACGCTGCGGCGCAGCACCCGGATGACCCCCTCGTCGTGTCGGGCCATGCCGGACGGCATGACGGTTCGGATCGATGCCCGCACCGCGTATGAGCCTGACGCGCTGGTCTATTGCGGACCGCGCCTCGACCCGGATTCGGTCGAGGTCCCCAACCCGATCATCGTCGTCGAAGTCCTGTCTCCCAGCACCCGCCGGATCGACGCGAGCGAGAAGCTCATCGGCTACTTCCAGGTCCCGAGCATCCACCATTACCTAATGGTCGACCCGGACCGGCGCATGGTCGTCCATCACCGCCGCACCGGCGGCGACATCGAGACCATATTCCTCCAGGACGGCACGCTGACGCTCGACCCGCCGGGCCTCGAAGTCCCGGTCGCGTCCCTGTTCGAGGAGCCGTGAGCGCGCGCTTGACCCTCCCGGCGGCGAATGCGACAGGCGCGCCAGTCTCTCTTTCCGCTCTTCCCGCGCGAGCCCCTGCATGACCGCCTCCCTCGACCTCCTCGTCCTCGGCAACGCCATCGTCGACGTGATGGCCCGCACCGACGAAGCCTTCCTGGTGCGCGAGGGCGTGCACAAGGGGGCCATGCAGCTCATCGACGAGGCGCGGGCCGAGCACCTGTTCCAGGTGATGGGTGCGGCCACGATCATCTCGGGCGGCTCGGGCGCCAACACGGCGGTGGGCGCCGCGTCGCTCGGCGCACGGGCGGGCTTCATCGGCAAGGTGCGCGACGACGAACTCGGGCGCCTCTTTTCCCACGACCTCAACGCCACCGGCGTGCGCTTCGGCGTCGCCCCGGCCACGGAGGGCCCGGCGACGGCCCGCTGCTTCGTGCTGGTGACGCCGGACGGCGAGCGCACGATGAACACCTATCTCGGCGCCTGCCAGGGCCTCTCCGCCTCGGACGTCGACGAGGAGACCGTGAGGAGCGCCCGCCACGTCTACCTCGAAGGCTACCTGTGGGACCCGCCGGCCGCCAAGGAGGCGTTCCGCAAGGCGGCCCAGATCGCGCACGGCGCCGGCAACATGGTGGCGCTCACCCTGTCGGACGCCTTCTGCGTCGACCGCTACCGCGACGAGTTCCTCGGCCTCATCCGTGACGGCAGTCTCGACATCCTGTTCGCCAATATCCACGAGTTGAAGAGCCTGTACCAGACCGCCGACGCCGACACGGCGCTGGCGGCGCTCCGCCAGGAGACGGGCCTGCTCGGAATCGTCACCCGCTCCGAGGAGGGCGCGCTGGTGGTCTCGGGGAACGACACCAAGTCCGTGCCGGCTTCGCCGGTGCGCGAGGTGGTCGACACGACCGGCGCCGGCGACCTGTTCGCTGCGGGCTTCCTCGCCGGTCTCGCCCGCGGCCTCGACCATGCCGATTGCGCCCGCCTCGGCGCCGTGGCGGCGGCGGAGGTGATCTCGCATCTCGGTGCCCGGCCGCAGGCGGACCTGAAGGCGCTGGCCGAGCAGGCGGGCCTGTAAAGGCTCCGGGCGGGCGGCGCTTCCGTCATAGCTTGAGCGATGAGAGGGAGCGTCGCACGCCCGTCACGCGGGTGCGGCACCGAGACGAAGACCCCATCCGCCAGGGAGCGGCCCCGTTGGTCGAGAACCGCCGATTCGGAAACCTGATCCCGCACCTCGTGCTCTGCCTCGGGGTCGGCATCGTGGTCTTCCCGGTCTACCTGGCGCTGATCGGCTCGACCCACGACGCCGCCACCATCGCCAACGGCCAGATGCCGCTCTGGCCGGGGAGCCACGGGCTCGAGACCTACCGGCGCGCGCTGACCGAATCCGGCATGGCCGGTGCACCGGTCGGGCTGATGCTGATCAACAGCACGATCATGGCGCTCGCCATCGCGCTGGGCAAGATCTCGATCTCGCTGCTCTCGGCCTATGCGCTGATCTACTTCAAGTTCCCGTTCCGGCAAACCGCCTTCTGGGCGATCTTCATCACCCTGATGCTGCCGGTCGAGGTGCGGATCTACCCGACCTACAAGGTCGCGGCCGACCTCCAGCTCCTCGACACCTATGCGGGCCTCGCCCTGCCGCTGATCGCCTCGGCGACGGCGACGCTGCTGTTTCGCCAGTTCTTCCTCACGGTGCCGAACGAGCTGGTCGAGGCGTCGCGCATCGACGGAGCCGGCCCGGTGCGGTTCTTCCTCGACACCCTGCTGCCGCTGTCGCGCACCACCATGGCGGCCCTGTTCGTGATCCAGTTCCTGTATGGCTGGAACCAGTATCTCTGGCCGCTGCTGGTCACCACCCGCGACGACATGCAGACGGTGGTGATCGGCCTGCGCAAGATGACCTCGATCACCGACCAGCTCACCGAGTGGCAGATCGTCATGGCGACCGCCGTGCTGGCGATGCTGCCGCCGGTCGGGGTGGTGTTCGCGATGCAGAAGCTGTTCGTCCGCGGCCTCGTGGAGACCGAGAAGTGACCGTCCTCCCACAATCCGGGTGCTTCTGATGGCCGGCCTCACCCTCGACACCCTGCGCAAGACCTATTCGGGTGGCGTCGACGCGGTGCGCGGCGTCTCGCTCGACGTGCCGGACGGCGCCTTCTGCGTCCTCGTCGGCCCCTCCGGCTGCGGCAAGTCCACCGTCCTGCGGATGATCGCCGGGCTGGAGACCGTGACCGCGGGGGCGATCACCATCGGGGGGCGGGTCGTCAACGACGTCGAGCCGGCCGAGCGCGACATCGCCATGGTGTTCCAGAACTACGCGCTCTACCCGCATATGCGCGTCTACGACAACCTCGCCTACGGGTTGCGCAACCGCGGCACGCCGAAGGCCGAGATCGAGACCCGGGTGACGGAGGCGGCGCGGCTCCTCGGCCTCGAGGCGATGCTGACGCGCTATCCGCGCCAGCTCTCCGGCGGCCAGCGCCAGCGCGTCGCCATGGGGCGGGCGATCGTGCGGAAACCCCAGGTCTTCCTGTTCGACGAGCCGCTGTCGAACCTCGACGCCAAGCTCCGGGTGCAGATGCGGGTCGAGATCCGCCGCCTCCAGCGCCAGCTCGGCGTCACCACGGTCTACGTCACCCACGACCAGGTCGAGGCGATGACGATGGCCGACCGGCTGGTGGTGATGAATGGCGGAGAGATCGAGCAGGTCGGCACCCCGATCGAGATCTACCGCCGCCCGGCGACCCGCTACGTCGCGACCTTCATGGGCTCGCCGCCGATGAACATCTTGGGCGCCGAGGCGGTGGCGGGCGGGGTGCGGATCGACGGGACGGTGATCCCGGTGGCCGGCATGACCGCCGGTACCGCCGTCGAGGCCGGCATCCGGCCGGAGGACCTGCGGATCGCCGAGGACGGCCTGCCCTTCCGCATCGCCTTCGTGGAGGAACTTGGCGCCACCCGCCTGCTGCATGGGCCGCTTGCCGGCACCGACGTGGCGGTGCAGGTGCCCGCCGGCTCCACCGCGCAGGAGGGCGACACGGTACGCCTGGCGATCGACGGGACCGCGCTCCACCTGTTCGACCCCGCCACCGGGCGGCGGCTGGCGCAGGGCTGACCGGAAGCGGGCGGGCTTTCCCGACGGCCAAGCCGCATCGTATGCACAGGCGGAGCGGATCCCGCGCAGGGGATCCCGGCGCCATCCCGCAAACGGGAGGCGCGCGTCGTTGGGAGGCGTTCTTTCCGTGCACAAACCCCTCGCCGGCATCAAGGTGCTCGAACTCGCCCGCATCCTGGCCGGTCCCTGGATCGGCCAGCTCCTGGCGGATCTCGGCGCCGACGTGGTCAAGGTCGAGCGGCCGGTCGTCGGCGACGACACCCGCAGCTGGGGCCCGCCCTTCGTCGAGGGCGCGGAGGGCGAGCGGCTCTCGGCCTCGTATTTCCACTCGACGAACCGCGGCAAGCGCTCGGTCGCGGCCGATTTCGAGACCGCCGAGGGCCAGGCCGTGGTGCGCAAGCTCGCCGCCCATGCCGACGTGGTGATCGAGAACTTCAAGGTCGGCGGCCTCAAGAAGTACGGGCTCGACCACGAGTCTCTCAGCGCCCTCAACCCGCGGCTGATCACCTGCTCGGTCACCGGCTTCGGCCAGGACGGGCCCTACGCGCCGCGCGCCGGCTACGACTTCATGATCCAGGGCCTCGGCGGGATCATGTCGCTCACCGGCGAGCCGGAGGGCGAGCCGGTCAAGACCGCGGTCGCCTTCGCGGATGTGTTCACCGGGGTCTACGGCACGGTGGCGATCCTCGCCGCCCTCCAGGGCCGGCACGCCACGGGCCAGGGCTGCCACATCGACATGGCGCTCCTCGACACGCAGGTCTCGGTGCTCGGCAACCAGGCTCTGGTCTACCTCGTCTCGGGCCTGCTGCCGCCGCGCATGGGCAACGAGCATACCAGCATCGTGCCCTACCAGGTCTTCCCGGCCGCGGACGGCCACATCATCGTCGCCTGCGGCAATGACGGGCAGTTCCAGAAGCTTTGCGGCGTGCTCGGCACCACCTGGCACCGCGACCCGGACTATGCGACCAATCCGGGCCGGGTGACGCACCGCGACGTGTTGATCCCGCTCATCGCGGCCGAAACCAGCCGCCACGCCAAGGCGGACCTGCTGGCGCGGCTCGGCGCCGTCAACGTGCCGGTCGGGCCGATCAACGACCTCGCCGAGGTGTTTTCCGACCCCCAGGTGGTCCATCGCGGGATGCGCCTCGACCTGCCCGACCCGCGGGCCAAGGGCGGCACGATCCCGAGCGTGCGCTCGCCGATCGTCATCGACGGGGTGCCGATGGCCGCCACGACCGCCTCGCCGCAGGTGGGGGATCACACGCAGAGCGTGCTGGCGGATCCGGCCTGGGGTGGGTGACGCACCGCGATCGATGCAGAGGAAGGACACGCCCATGACCGACGCCCCCCGCCCCCGCACCGGCGGGCAGATCCTGGTGGACCAGCTCGCCCGCCACGGCGTCGGCGACATCTTCTGCGTGCCCGGCGAGAGCTATCTCGCGGTGCTCGACGCGCTGCATGACGCCGAGATCCGCCTCACCGTCTGCCGGCAGGAGGGCGGGGCCGCCATGATGGCGGAGGCGCACGGCAAGCTGACGGGCCGGCCCGGCATCTGCTTTGTCACCCGCGGGCCCGGCGCCACCAACGCCGCGCCCGGCCTGCACATCGCCCGGCAGGATTCGACCCCGATGATCCTGTTCGTCGGCCAGATCGAGCGGGCGGCGCGGGAGCGCGAGGCGTTCCAGGAACTCGATTACCGGGCGGTGTTCGGCACCATCGCCAAATGGGTCACGGAGATCGACAGCGCCGACCGTCTCCCCGAGCTGATCGCCCGCGCCTTCCACGTCGCCACCGCCGGCCGGCCCGGCCCGGTGGTGATCGCCCTGCCCGAGGACATGCTGACCGAGACCGCCACGGTGGCGGACGCCCCCGCCTTCCGGCCGGTCGAGACCCATCCGGCCCTGTCGCAGATGGTCGCGCTGCAAACCATGCTGGCGCAGGCGGACAAACCCTTCGCGATCCTCGGCGGCAGCCGCTGGTCGGCGGAGGCGGTGCGGCGCTTCGCGCGCTTTGCCGATCTGTTCTCGCTGCCCGTCGCCTGCTCGTTCCGGCGCCAGGGCCATTTCCCGGCCGATCACCGCTGCTATGCCGGCGATCTCGGCCTCGGCGTCAACCCGACCCTGCTCGCCCGGATCAAGGACTCGGATCTGCTCCTCGTCGTCGGCGGTCGGCTGTCGGAGATTCCGTCCCAGGGCTACACCTTGCTGGACATCCCCGGCCCGCGCCAGCGCCTCGTCCACATCCATCCCGATCCCGAGGAACTCGGCCGCGTCTACAGCCCGGCGCTCGCCATCAATGCGAGCCCGACCGCCTTCGCGGCGGCGATCGAGACGGTGCAGCCGCCCCGCGCCCTGCCCTGGGCCGCCGGCACGGACGACCTGCACGCCGAGTATCTCGCCTGGAGCGATCCCACCCGGATCACCACGCCGGGCGCCCTCCAGATGGGCGGCGTGATGGCCCATCTGCGCGAGGTGCTGCCGGCGGATGCGATCCTGTGCAACGGGGCGGGCAACTTCGCCACCTGGGTCCACCGCTTCTGGCCGTTCCGGGCCCATGACGGCCAGCTTGCCCCGACCTCGGGCTCGATGGGCTACGGCGTGCCGGCGGCCGTCGGCGCCAAGCGCCTGCTGCCCGACCGCACCGTGGTGGTGGTGTCGGGCGACGGCGACTTCCTGATGAACGGCCAGGACTTCGCCACCGCCGTCCAGTACGATCTGCCCATCCTCGTCATCCTGGTCGATAACGGGATGTACGGCACGATCCGGATGCACCAGGAGCGCGAATATCCCGGCCGCGTCTCCGGCACCGCGCTCAAGAACCCCGATTTCGCCGCCTATGCCACCGCCTTCGGCGGCTATGGCGAGCGGGTCGAGCGCACCGAGGATTTCCCGGCGGCCCTGGCGCGGGCGCTTGGCTCGGGCCTGCCGGCGATCCTGCACTGCCCGATCGACCCCGAGGCGATCACCCCGACGACGACGATCCAGGCCCTGCGCGACAGGAAGCGGCCGTAGTCTTCGACGATGGCTGTCCTGCCAGCCTCCCGGTCATCCCGGGGCCGCGAACCGGAGCCCGGGATGACCGGGAGGGTTACAACCCCGTCCGTGATGTCGAAGCGATGCTCGCAACCTCCCTTGTCTGCCCGTCACGGTCGTGCTTAGCCAGCGATTAACACGCTGCCGGCCGCCCGAGACGGTGCGGACCGCGTGACCCCGGATCCTGTCGTCGGAGTGTCACGCCGGCCCCGCATGAGAAGCCGCACACGAGGAGACGACACCCGATGGCCCCCACGACGACCATCCGCATCGCGCTCGCCGGCCTCGGCCTGGCATCGGCGACCTTCGCAGCCGCGACCCCGGCGCTCGCCGTGACCGAGCTGCAATGGTGGCACGCGATGACGGGCGCCAACAACGACGCGGTCAACCGCCTCGCCGACGAGTTCAACGCCTCGCAGAGCGACTACAAGGTGGTGCCCACCTACAAGGGCAATTACGGCGAGACGCTGAATGCCGGCATCGCCGCCTTCCGGGCCGGCACCGCGCCGCACATCATGCAGGTGTTCGAGGTCGGCACCGCCACGATGATGGCGGCCAAGGGCGCGGTGAAGCCCGTCTACCAGCTGATGAAGGACGCGGGCGAGCCGTTCGACCCGCAAGCCTACCTGCCGGCCATCACCGGCTACTACTCGACGACCAAGGGCGAGATGCTCTCGTTCCCGTTCAACTCGTCGTCGATGGTGATGTGGGTCAACACCGACGCGCTGAAGGCGATCGGCGTCACCGAGCCGCCGAAGACTTGGCCGGAGCTGTTCGCCGCGGCCAAGAAGCTGACCCAGAACGGCTTCCCGAATTGCGGCTTCTCGACCACCTGGGTCACCTGGCTCAACATCGAGCAGCTCTCGGCCTGGCACAACGTGCCGGTGGCCACCAAGGCCAACGGCATGGACGGGCTCGACACGACGCTGGAGATCAACGGACCGGTGCAGGTGAAGCACCTCGGCAACCTCGCCGAGGCGCAGAAGGACAAGTCCTTCGACTATTCCGGCCGCTACGACAGCGGCTTCGGCCGCTTCACCGCCGGCGAGTGCCCGATCATGTTCGGCTCGTCCGGCTCCTACGGCAACGTCAAGGGCGCGGCGAAGTTCGCCTGGACCTCGGCGCCGATGCCCTATTATCCCGACGTTCCGGGCGCGCCGCAGAACAGCATCATCGGCGGCGCCTCCCTGTGGGTGATGGGCGGCAAGAAGCCCGACGAGTACAAGGGCGTGGCGAAGTTCTTCACCTTCCTGTCGGACACCGACCGGCAGGCGAAGCTGCACCAGACCACCGGCTACATGCCGATCACCAAGGCGGCCTACGAGAAGTCCAAGGCGGACGGCTTCTACGAGAAGAACCCGGCGCTCGAAGTGCCGATCAAGGAGCTGACCAACAAGCCGCCGACCGAGAATTCCCGAGGCCTGCGCCTCGGCAACCTGCCGCAGATGCGCGACATGTGGGCCGAGGAGATCGAGGCGACCCTGGCCGGCAAGAAGACCGCGAAGCAGGCCCTCGACGAGGCGGCGACCCGCGGCAACGCGATGCTGCGCCAGTTCGAGAAGCAGGCCGGCGGACGCTGATCGCATGGGTCCCGAGCGCGTCACCTTCGGAGGCCGGCTGCTGCCGGCGGCGCTGATCGCGCCGCAACTCCTGATCGTCGGCCTGTTCTTCTACTGGCCGGCGGTTCAGGCGGTCTGGCAGTCGTTCCAGATGCAGGACGCGTTCGGGCTCTCGACGGAGTTCGTCTGGTTCGAGAATTACCGGGCCCTGTTCACGGATCCGGGCTATTATCAGGCCCTCGTCACCACGCTGGTCTTCGCCGCGGCGGTGGCGGGGCTCTCCCTCGGCATCGCACTGCTGCTGGCCACGATGGCCGACCGGGAGATCCGGGGGGCGGGGATCTACCGGACCCTGCTGATCTGGCCCTACGCGGTGGCGCCGGCGGTGGCGGGCGTGCTGTTCGGCTTCCTGTTCCAGCCCGGCCTCGGGCTGATCGCCCGGGGGCTCACCCAGATCGGCATCCCGTGGAACCCGCTGCTCGACGGGAACCACGCCATGATCCTGGTGGTGATGGCGGCGGCCTGGAAGCAGATCTCCTACAACTTCCTGTTCTTCCTCGCCGGTCTCCAGGCGATCCCGCGAAGCGTGATCGAGGCGGCGGCGATCGACGGGGCCGGCCCGGCGCGGCGATTCTGGACCATCGTCTTCCCGCTGCTCTCGCCGACCACGTTCTTCCTGATGGTGGTCAACGTCGTCTATGCCTTCTGCGAGACGTTCGGCGTCATCGACGTGCTCACCCATGGCGGCCCGGGCCGAGCGACGCAGACCCTGGTCTACAAGGTCTACCAGGACGGCCGCATCGGCGCCGATCTCGGCGGCTCGGCCGCGCAGTCGGTGGTGCTGATGGCGATCGTGATCGGGCTGACCGCGATCCAGTTCCGCTACGTGGAGAAGCGGGTGGCGTATTGAGGGGAGCGGCGGCCACCGCTCCGGGCCCTCCGGACGAAGCCCCGCGTCATCGCCTTCCGTGACAGAAGACCAACGGTCGTTGGAAACCACTCTCGGTTCCGTTTTCTCATTGTTGCCAAGCCCTTGGCTTGATGTCGAAACCGAGAGACAGGTCAACGGCCCGATGCGTCAGCATCCTGAGCCGTTGGGATAAGCAGGGCATCCGGGACGCGCATCTCCCCACGATCGGGCGCCGGTGCCGCGTGCGCGACGCGGACCGCCCTCGCGATGAGCGAGCCGCCTTGCGAGCATCGGGCGGCCCATACGCCTGCCTGATGCCGGACACGATCGGGGCCGACGGGAGAGACCTCCCGTCGGCGCCACACGCGAGGGGCGCCCCTCACCCCCGCCGCAGCAGGAACACCCCCTGGGTGCCGACCAGGTTCCACACCCACCACGGCAGGGCGAAGCGCATCGGGTGGCCCGAGGCGTCGAGGGCCGAGGCCCGCTCGATCTGGGCACCGACGAGCCGGCACAGGCCGACGAAGTCGCGGATCGTGCAGTGATGGATGTTGGGGGTCTCGTACCAGGGATCCGGCAGGATGTCGGTCATCGGCATCCGGCCGCGCAGCAGCAGCTCGCTGCGCACCCGCCAATGGCCGAAATTCGGGAACGAGACGATCGCCCGCCGGCCGATGCGCAGGAGATGCTCCAGCACTTGCCGGGGCTGGCGCGTCGCCTGGATCGTCTGCGACAGGATCACGTAGTCGAAGGCGTCGTCCGGGTAGGCGGCGAGGTCGGTGTCGGCATCGCCCTGGATCACCGGCAGGCCGTGGGCGAGGCAGGCATTGACGCCTTCGCGCGACAGCTCGATGCCGCGGCCGTCGACACCGCGCCGATCGCGCAGGAGCGCCAGCAGCGAGCCGTCGCCGCAGCCGACGTCGAGGACCCGCGACCCGGGCTCGACGAGGTTGAGCATCACCAGATGGTCGATGCGCGAGGAGCCGGTGGCGTCCTGGGGCAGGATCGCCGGGGCGAGGGAGGCGGTGACGCTGCTCACAGGCCGCGCTCCCGGGCCGCCGCCGCGATGAAGCCCTTGGCCGCCGAGATCATCGCCGGCTCGTCGAGCAGGAAGGCGTCGTGGCCCTTGTCGCTCTCGACCTCGACGAAGGCGACCGGCGCCGCCGCGGCGTTGAGCGCGTGGACGATCGCCCGCGAATCGGCGGTCGGAAACAGCCAGTCGGAGGTGAAGGAGATGATGCAGAACCGGGTCTTGGTGCCCCGGAAGGCGTTGGCGAGGACGCCGTCATGGTCGGCGGCGAGGTCGAAGTAATCCATCGCCCGGGTGAGATACAGGTAGGCGTTGGCATCGAACCGCTCGACGAAGGTGATGCCCTGGTGGCGCAGGTAGCTCTCGATCTGGAAATCGGCGTCGAACGAGAAGGTCGGGGCGTCCCGGTCCTGGAGGCGGCGACCGAACTTGCGGTGGAGCGCCGGCTCGGACAGGTAGGTGATGTGGGCGCCCATCCGGGCGACGCCGAGCCCCTTGGCTGGCCGGGTGCCGACATCGAGATAGCGCCCGCCATGCCAGTTCGGATCGGCCAGGATCGCCTGCCGGCCGACCTCGTGGAAGGCGATGTTCTGGGCCGAGTGGCGCGCCCCCGTGGCGATCGGCATCGCGGAAAAGACCCGCTCGGGGTAGCTCGCCGCCCATTGCAGCACCTGCATCCCGCCCATCGAGCCGCCGATGCACAAGAACAGGTCCTTGATGCCGAGCCGGTCGAGCAGCATCGCCTGGCCGCGCACCATGTCGCGGATCGTCACCAGCGGGAAATCGAGCCCATAGGCCCGGCCGGTCGCCGGATTGAGCGAGGCCGGCCCGGTCGTGCCCATGCAGGAGCCGACGACGTTGGCGCAGATCACGAAGTAGCGGTCGGTGTCGACCGGCTTGCCGGGCCCGACCAGGCGCTCCCACCAGCCATCCTTGCCGGTCACCGGATGGGTGTTGGCGACATGCTGGTCGCCGGTCAGCGCGTGGCAGACCAGGACCGCGTTGCTGCGCGCCGCGTTGAGGGTGCCGGCCGTCTGGTAGGCGATCTGCCAGGGCGCCAGCTCCACGCCCGCATCCATCATGAGCGGCGCGTCGGCCTCGAACCGGGCGACGGGGCTCGTCGGCTCGTCCGCCTGGGAGGCGGGATCGAGGCCGGGCTTCCGGAGTGGTGTGGCCATGCTTCTCACGGGGCTGTCGCCGGGTGGCGGGCTTGAGACGAGGCGAAGGCGGCAAAAACCGGAGACGGTTCGTTCTCCAAACCGGACCGGCCGTTAAAGCGTCCAAAAATTCCGCTTCGACGGACGAGAGAGGTAGGGCTTCGCTGTCGCGTCGTCAATCGACGGAAGGATGTTCTCCCGGAGGCCCGGGCCATGCGGGCCCTGGCCCGCAGGCGCCCGGGATCGTAAGACGGATCTTCCCGCCGCCTCTCCCCGTAAAGCCATGACGTCGACCCCGCCCGCCGACCTCGCCGCCCTCCGGGCCGATATCGACCGCATCGATTCGGCGATGCACGACCTCCTGATGGAGCGCGGCCGGATCATCGACCGGCTGATCGCCGTCAAGAAGACCTCGGCCTCCGGCTCCGCCTTCCGGCCCGGCCGCGAGGCGTCGATGATGCGGATGATCGCCGAGCGCCACAAAGGTTTGCTCCCCCTCGACACGGTGGAGGGGATCTGGCGCGTCATCATCGCCACCTTCACCTACGTGCAGGCGCCGTTCGCGGTCCATGCCGACGTCTCGGGCGGCGACGCGCCGATGCGCGATTCGGCCCGGTTCCATTTCGGCTTCACGGTGCCGTACCGGCCGCATCCGAGCGCCGCCGCGGTGATCGCGGCCGTCGCCGCCTCGCGGGGCGATCTCGGGGTGTTCCGCCTCGACCAGGGGGTGACGGCCGGCGCCTGGTGGCGCCAGCTCGCCGGGCCGGGCCGCCCCAAGGTGATCGCGCGGCTGCCCTTCATCGAGCGGCCCGGCCACCCGGCCGGCACCCCGGTCTTCTGCATCGCCAAGCCCCTCGACGACCCGAACGCGGCTCAACGCGACTGGGTGCTCTACGCCGCCCGGTTCGACCGCTGGCGCGAGGACGCGGCGGAGGCGGTGTCCGAGCTGGGAGGGGAGATCGTGGCGAGCGCCGGCGTCAGCGGGGGCTTGAGCCAGCTCCTGGCGCTGCCCGGCCCCGTGAGCCCGGAGGAGGCGCAGGCGGCGCTCGCCGAGGCGGGGGCGGCGCCGGGCGCCTTCGAGGAGATCGGCAGCCACGCGGCGCGGTTCCGGGTGGAAGCAGCCTGACATCGTCCCTCTCCCCACCCATGCAGGGCGGCCCGGAGGAAAGGAATGGTGCTGGACCTTCCCCCCCTCTCCCTCAAACAGATCCCGGGCAGGCCCGGGACTCTGTCGGGGAGAGGAGGAATCGGGGCTTAGGCCGTCACGCCGAGCCGCCGGTTGAGCCCGAGCGCACCGAGCGTGCAGACCGCGCCGGACAGGAGATAGACGCCGACCCACGGCAGGCCGAGATGGCTCGAGGCGTAGAGCGCGACGAGGGGCGCGAAGCCGGCGCCGACGAGCCAGGCGAGGTCCGAGGTCAGCGCCGAGCCAGTATAGCGGTACTTGGTCCCAAAGTTCTCCGCGATGGCGCCCGAGCTCTGGCCGTAGGCGAGGCCGAGCAGCGCGAAGCCAACCACCACGAAGATCGTCTGCCCGGGCATGCTGTCGCCGAACAGCAGCGGCGCGATGATGCTGCCGATGGCGAACAGGCCGATCAGCGCGGCGGCGAGCGCGATGGTGGAGCGCCGCCCGATCTGGTCGGCGATCAGGCCCGACATGATGATCGTCATCGTGCAGATGACGGCGCCGGCGAACTGCACCATCAGGAACTCGCCGACCGAGCGGCCGGTGAACAGGTTGATCCAGCTGACCGGGAACACGGTCACGAGGTGGAACAGGGCGTAGCAGGCCAGCGGCACGAAGGCGCCGACCAGGATGTTGCGGCCTGTGGCCCGCACCGTGTCGACGACCGGCTCGGGCTCGAGCTCGTCGGCCTCGAGCAGGCGGCGGAACTCCTCCGTCGCCACGAGGCGCAGCCGCGCGAAGAGCGCCACGACGTTGATCGTGAAGGCGACGAAGAACGGGTAGCGCCAGCCGAAGCCCATGAAGTCGGCATCCGACAGCTGGAGCACGAAGAACGCGAACAGCCCGCTCGCCAGCATGAAGCCGACCGGCGCGCCGAGCTGCGGCAGCATCGCGTACCAGCCGCGGCGGTTCTTCGGCGCGTTGAGGGCGAGCAGCGAGGCGAGCCCATCCCAGGCGCCGCCGAGCGCCAGTCCCTGGCCGAGCCGGCACAGGCCGAGCAGCACCGCCGACCAGTGACCGATCGTCTCGTAGCCCGGCAGGAAGGCGATGAGGCAGGTCGAGAGGCCGAGCAGGAACAGCGCGATGGTGAGCTTGGTGGCCCGGCCGTAGCGCCGGTCGATCGCCATGAACAGCACCGAGCCAACCGGACGGGCCACGAAGGCGAGGGCGAACAGCCCGAACGAATACAGCGTCCCGGTCACCGGCTCGGCCCAGGGGAAGACCAGGCGCGGGAAGACCAGCACGCAGGCGAGGCCGAACACGAAGAAGTCGAAGAACTCGGAGGTGCGGCCGATGATGACCCCGAGGGCGATCTCGCCGGGGGCGACGTGGCCGGGCTCCGACGAGGCCAGGCGGGCATCCCGTTCCGGCTTGGAGGAGGAGGCGGCGGCAGCGTCCGCCGAGATCGTGGCCATATCGGAATCCTGCTTCGTCACGCTACGACGGGCTCTTCCTTAGAGGAGAACCAGCCGCTTGGGGGCCTGGACAAAACGTCCAATCCCGCGGGCACTCCGGCGAGCGTACAGGACGGAAGCCGTAAGCTGACCGTCCGGGATGCCCGTGAGACATCTGCGCCTCCTCCTCGTCCTTCCGCTCATCCTCCTCACCGGAGGGTGCAATCTCGTGCTCCTGTCGCCCGCGGGCGACGTGGCGCTCCAGCAGCGCAACCTGCTGATCGCCTCCACGGTGCTGATGCTCCTCATCATCGTGCCGGTGATGGCGCTCACCGTCGCCTTCGCCTGGCACTACCGCGAGGGGAACAAGAAGGCCGTCTACGACCCGAACTTCCATCACTCGACCGGGCTCGAAGTGGTGATCTGGTCGGCGCCGCTCTTGATCATCGTGGCGCTCGGGGCGCTCACCTGGCTCGGCACCCACCTGCTCGATCCCTACCGGCCCGTGACGCGCATCAGCGCCTCGAAGCCGATCGTGTCGAGTGTGGGCGACCCGATGGTCTCGGGCAAGCCCCTGGTGATCCAGGTCGTCGCCCTCGACTGGAAATGGCTCTTCCTCTACCCCGAGCAGGGCATCGCCTCGCTCAACGAGGTCGCCGCCCCGGTTGACCGGCCGATCGAGTTCCGCATCACCTCGTCCTCGGTGATGAACTCGCTGTTCATCCCGGCGCTCGCCGGCCAGATCTACGCCATGCCGGGCATGCAGACCCGCCTCAACGCCGTCATCAACAAGGCCGGCGACTACGAGGGCTTCTCGGCCAATTACAGCGGCGCCGGGTTCTCGCACATGCGCTTCATCTTCAAGGGCATCGACGAGGGCGCGTTCAGCGCCTGGGTCGACAAGATCAAGCAGGAGGGCGGCGGCCTCACCCGGGCCGATTACCTGAAGCTCGAGCGCCCGAGCGAGAAGGAGCCGGTGCGCTACTACAAGGCCGTCGACACCGACCTCTACGACGCGATCCTCAACATGTGCGTCGACCGGGCCAAGATGTGCATGCACGACATGGCGGCGATCGACGCCCGCGGCGGCGGCGGCCGCGAGGGCATCAACACCGTCATGAGCCTCACCTACGACAAGGCCGTCCGCCGCGGCACCGGCGCGACCCAGCAGGCGACCTTCGTCACCGCGCTCTGCACCCCCGCCGACGCCTACGGCCTCGGCAACGCCGCGAAGGCGTCCGCCGCCGCGACGCCGCGCCTGAACTGAACGAGCCCGCGCGGCACTCGAGCGCCCCTGACATCCGCGTTGCGCCGCAACCGTCGGATGTCCCCCGAGAGCCCGGACCCCGACAGACACTTCGCATTCCAGGCTGAACCATGAATTCCGAACCCAACCCGATCGACACCTACCCGCATTGGTGGCGGCTGCTGTTCGGCCGCTTCACCCTCGAATCCCTGCCGCTCCACGAGCCGATCGTGGTGGGCACCTTCATCGTCGTGGCCCTGGGCGGCCTCGCCGTCCTCGCGGCGATCACGCGCTACAAGCTCTGGGGTGTGCTGTGGCGCGACTGGTTCACCAGCGTCGACCACAAGAAGATCGGGATCATGTACATGGTCCTGGGCATCGTCATGCTGCTGCGGGGCTTCGCCGACGCGGTGCTGATGCGCTCGCAGCAGGCGATCGCCCATGGCGGCGCCGAGGGCTTCCTGCCGCCACATCACTACGACCAGATCTTCACCGCCCACGGCGTGATCATGATCTTCTTCGTGGCGATGCCGCTGGTCACCGGGCTGATGAACTTCGTGGTGCCGCTCCAGATCGGCGCCCGTGACGTCGCCTTCCCGTTCCTGAACAACTTCAGCTTCTGGATGACCACCGGCGGCGTCGTGCTGGCGATGATGTCGCTGTTCATCGGCGAGTTCGCCGCCACCGGCTGGCTCGCCTATCCGCCCTTGTCGAACATCGCCTACTCGCCGAGCGTCGGCGTCGACTACTACATTTGGGCGTTGCAGATCGCCGGCGTCGGCACGACGCTGTCGGGCGTCAACCTGATCGCCACCATCGTCAAGATGCGGGCGCCCGGCATGTCGATGATGAAGATGCCGGTTTTCACCTGGACCTCGCTCTGCACCAACATCCTGATCGTCGCCTCGTTCCCGGTGCTCGGCGCGGTGCTGGCGCTGCTCACCCTCGACCGCTACGTCGGCACCAACTTCTTCACGAACGATCTCGGCGGCAACCCGATGATGTACGTGAACCTGATCTGGATCTGGGGCCACCCCGAGGTCTACATCCTGGTGCTGCCGGCCTTCGGCATCTTCTCCGAGGTGACGTCGACCTTCTGCGGCAAGCGCCTGTTCGGCTACGCCTCGATGGTCTACGCCACGGTGGTCATCACCATCCTGTCCTACCTGGTCTGGCTGCACCACTTCTTCACCATGGGGTCGGGGGCGAGCGTCAACTCGTTCTTCGGCATCACCACGATGATCATCTCGATCCCGACCGGCGCGAAGATCTTCAACTGGCTGTTCACCATGTATCGCGGCCGGATCCGCTTCGATCTGCCGATGATGTGGACCGTCGCCTTCATGCTGACCTTCGTCGTCGGCGGCATGACCGGGGTGCTGCTCGCCGTGCCTCCGGCCGACTTCGTGCTGCACAACTCGCTGTTCCTGGTCGCGCACTTCCACAACGTGATCATCGGCGGCGTGCTGTTCGGCCTCTTCGCCGGCATCTATTACTGGTGGCCGAAGGCGTTCGGCTTCCGCCTCGACCCGTTCTGGGGCAAGGTCTCGTTCTGGTGCTGGGTCGTCGGCTTCTGGGTCGCCTTCACGCCGCTCTACATCCTCGGCCTGATGGGTGTGACCCGGCGGATGAGCACCTTCCAGGGGACCGAATACCAGCCGCTCTTCGTCATCGCGGCCTTCGGCGCGGCCCTGGTGGCCTGTGGCATCGTCGCGATGCTGGTCCAGTTCGCCGTCAGCATCCTGCGGCGCGAGCAGCTTCGCGACGTCACCGGCGACCCGTGGGGCGGCCGCACCCTCGAATGGGCCACCGCCTCGCCGCCGCCGGCCTACAACTTCGCCTTCACGCCGATGGTGCATGACGGCGATGCCTGGTGGGACATGAAGAGCCGCGGCTACAAGCGTCCGCTGGAGGGCTACAAGGCCATCCACATGCCCAAGAACACCGGCGCCGGCGTGGTCATCTCCGGGATCGCCACGGTCTTCGGCATCGCCATGGTGTGGCACATCTGGTGGCTCGCGGTGATCGCCTTCGTCGGCGTGATCGCCGCCACCATCACCCACACCTTCAACTACGACCGCGACTATTACATCCCTGCCGACGAGGTCGCGCGGACCGAGGACGAGCGCACCCGCGCGCTGGCCCTCGTGAAGGCCTGAGGAATCCGCCATGGCACAGTCACATCCGGTCGCGGCGGACGACGCCGAGCTACGCTTCTATGTCGCCGACGAGCACGGTCACGCCGAGGGCGGGACCATGCTCGGGTTCTGGCTCTACCTGATGAGCGACTGCCTGATCTTCGCGATCCTGTTCGCGACATATGGCGTGCTCGGACGGAATTACGCGGCGGGCCCGTCCGGGGCGGACCTGTTCGATCTCAAGCTCGTGGCGGTGAACACCTCCATGCTGCTGTTCTCCTCCATCACCTATGGCTTTGCCATGCTGGAGATGGAGAAGGGCGACCAGCGGATGACGCAACGGTGGCTCGCGATCACCGGGGCGTTCGGCCTCTGCTTCATCGGCCTCGAACTCTACGAGTTCGCCCACCTGATCCACGAGGGCGCCACGCCCCAGCGCAGCGCCTTCCTGTCCTCGTTCTTCACCCTGGTGGGGACGCACGGCCTGCACGTCACCTTCGGGTTGATCTGGCTCGTGACCCTGATGGTGCAGGTGCACCAGCGCGGCCTGATCCCGGCCAATCGCCGCCGGCTGATGTGCCTGAGCATGTTCTGGCACTTCCTCGACGTGATCTGGATCGGCGTCTTCACCTTCGTCTACCTGATGGGGTCCCTGAAATGAGCGCCCGCGCTCCCGTTTCCGACGGCCGTCACGCCGAGACCGTGCAGGTCGAGGTCGTGCACGACCATCACGAGGCCGGCCACGGCAGCCGGAAGGAGTACATCACCGGCTTCGTCCTGTCGGTGATCCTGACGGCGATCCCGTTCTGGCTGGTGATGGCCGAGGTCTTTTCGGATTCCCGCGTCACCTCGCTGGTCATCATGGCCTTCGCGGTGGCGCAGATCGTGGTCCACATGGTCTACTTCCTGCACATGAATGCGCGCTCGGAAGGCGGCTGGACCATGATGGCGCTGATCTTCACGATCGTGCTCGTGGTGATCGCACTCTCGGGCTCGCTCTGGGTGATGTACCACCTCAACGCCAACATGATGCCGATGTCGCCGGGCGACATGCGCACCATGCCGTGACGGCGGGCAACGATCATCCGGCACCGGCCGGGGCGATCGCGCCCCGGACCGCCCCGGGGGCCAAGCGTCTTCTCCTGATCGGGCTCTCGCTCCTGGCGACGGCCCTGTTCCTCGCCCTCGGACTCTGGCAGGTCGAGCGCCGGGCCTGGAAGCTCGATCTCATCGCCCGCGTCGAGGCCCGGCTCGCCGCCGCCCCGGTGCCCGCCCCCGGCCGGGCCGCATGGCCCATGCTCTCCCGCGACGGCGACGAGTATCGCCGCGTCACGGCGAACGGCCGGTTCCTGCCCGACCGCGCCGTCCGCACCATGGCGGTGACCGAGAAGGGCGCAGGATCCTGGCTCGTCGTTCCCCTGGTCACCGAGGCCGGCGACACGATCCTCGTCAATCGCGGCTTCGTGCCGGCCGACGGCCACGCGCCCGCCGCCGACCGGGAGGGGACCGTGACGGTGACGGGCCTGCTGCGGATGCCCGAACCCGGCGGCGGTTTCCTGCGCAGCAACGATCCGGCCCGTGACCGCTGGTATTCCCGCGACGTCGCGGCGATCGCGGCGGCCAAGGGCCTCGGCCCGGTGGCGCCCTACTTCATCGACGCCGATGCCTCCGGCAACGGCCCGGGACGGCCGGTCGGCGGGCTCACCGTCGTGGCGTTCCGCAACCACCACCTGATCTATGCCCTGACCTGGTTCGGCCTCGCGGCGATGGCGGGCTATGCCGCCGTCCGAACGCTGTGGGAGCCACCGCCGCGGTGAGGCGGTGCTCGCCGCGTTCCACCCGATCGGTGGCCGGGGCGGCCGGACCGTGGCCCCGACCGGTCGGGCGGGCGCTCCAACACGCTCCGAGGGCCAAGATCCGGGGGCTACCTCCCCTCGCGCCCGCCAATCCCCGCCCGCTTCAACGTCCCGGCCAGCAGCTCGACCTGGGCGGCGATGCGCCCGAAAGCCGCCGAATCCGCCCCGTCCGGCTTCGGCGGCAGCCCGTCGCCCGACGCCGTGGCGGCGAGCGCCCGGGACAGCCAGTCGCGCCAGGCACGCCACGCCACCGCATCGGCGCCCACCGGCGCGGGCTCGTGGCGCAGGATGGCGAGGCGCCCGGCCATCCGGCGCAGGGTGGCGTCGGCGATCATCGCGGCCTCGATCCGGGAACGGCCGTGGCGCATCGGCTCCTGCAAGGCGCGCGACAGGGCGGCTTCGAGGTTGTTGCTGGCGAGCCCTGCCGCCCGGGCCGCGGCTTCGGCGGCGGACGGGCCTTCCCCTAAGCGCTCGGCCACCACCGCCTCGGCGTAGCGGGCATGGGTCTGGAGGGCGGCGCGAAGCGCATCGCGCACGCGGCCCGGCTCCCAGAGCGGCCACAGCAACAGGCCGGCCAGCACCGCGACCGCCCCGCCCAGCACCGTGAACAGGGCCCGCATCCCGACGATCTCCCAGGAGGAATGGCCGGGTTCGACGAGTTCCACCAGCACCACGACGAGGGGCGTCAGGCAGGCGATGAAGGTGCCGTAGCTCACGCCCTTCGCGGCGAAGCCGATGACGCTGAGCGGCACGATCATGGCGGCAAGGACCGGCGGCGAGGTCGCGTAGAAGGCGAGCACCGCCCCGATCACCCCGCCCAGCACTGTGCCGCCGATGCGCTCCAGCGCCCGCTGCCAGGTGGCGGCGTAGAAGGGCTGCATCGTCAGCACCACCGTGATGGTGAGCCAGTGGGTGAAGGGGCCCGGCCACCAGAAGGTGACGGCGAGCGCCGGCAGCGCCACCACACTCGCCCGCACGGCATGGCGCAGGTTGGCGGAGGACCAGGTGAGATTGGCGCGCAGCGGCTGCATCACGGTCTCGCGCCAGGGCGGGGCCGGGGCGCCGGCAATCCCGCCGCCTCCGGCCAGGTCCTCCGGCCCCGACAGCTTGGCGCCGATCCGCACCCGGTCGAGGATGTGCTCGGCCATCCGGCGATAGGCCGGGTCGGCATCGGCGGCGGGCTTCACCCGGGCGAGCGCCCGTTCGATGCGGCCGAGGTCCACCGGCCGGTCGCGGCGGATCGCCTTGCTGAGGATCTTCAGCATCGGCGGCAGCAGGCGCAGGAGCCTTGCGGCTTGCGCCCGCTGCGCCGGGGTGGCGCGCTCCAGGTAATCCGACAGGGCGATCATCACCCCGAACAGCTGCTCGGCCGCTTCGAGCCGGATCAGCGCCCGGGCGTTGCGCTCCGAGAGCCGGGCGCGGCTGCGGGCGAGTTCCAGGACCAGGGTGCGGGCGGCCTCGATCGCGTCGCGCACCGCCCGGCGGTGGCCCCGCGCATGGGCCTCCCAGACCGCGGGATCGGTGCCCTGGGGCTCGGCCGAGAGCCGGCGCAGGTCGCGGGCGAGGCGCGACAGGCCGCGCCAGACGCCCCCGATCGCCGCATGGGCGGGCCGGTAGGGGTGGAGCCGCCACACGACCAGGGCCAGGAAGGCGGCCCAGAGCCCGCCGGCCCAGAACATCCCGGCGACGACGACGCCCTGATGCAGGGTCAGGGCCCGGTCGAGGGCGAGGCAGAGCACCACCACCAGCACGTTGCCGACGGTCTGGGCCGGCACGCCCCAGACCCGCGCGAAGGTGCAGCCGAAGATGACGACCACGGCCACCGGCAGCACCAGGGCCGGCCCGTAGCCCTCCATCACCCCGAAGGCGCCCCAGACCACGCCGCCGAGCCCCGCGAAGGCGAGGAGCGCCCGCAGGCGCGGCCGGATCGGCCCGCCGACATCGCAGAAGCAGGTGAGGAAGGCGGCGAGCGCCATGGTGAGGAGCGGCGGCCAGGCCAGCCAGCCTTCGAGCAGGATGATGCTCGCGAAGGCGACGGCCGCCCGCAGGCCCTCGGCGATGTTGAGGCCGGTGAGGTCCGGCGCCACCGGCAACCGGGTGAGGTCCGGACCGGGCTCGCGCAGGGTTCCGCGGCGGATCGAGAGCTTCATCGGGCGGGAGGGATCACGGGTCGCTCGGATCGGGGCGGCGTCGGGCGGCGCAGCCGGCTGTCGCCAAGCCGGGAGCCCGGGGGCCGGCGCCGGCCCCGATCGGCCCCTGCCCCAGCGTCCGTTATAGGACGTGGCGCAGCCCCGTGAAGCGCTCAAGCCGGTGGGGGCGCCGGATGGACGGGCCGGGCCGCCACCGGCGTGGCGGCGCGGCGGCAGAGATAGACTTCCTCTTCCGGATGCGCCTCGATCCGGAAGCCCGAGGCCCGCAGCATCGCCTCGGTGCAGGCCCGGTTGGGCGCCCACCAGTTGGTCGGGTCGCCAGCATAGCGATGCTCGATGAAGTGCAGCTTCGGGTAGCCGGGATCGTCGAACCGGCCGGCATCGAAGAAGTCGTAATCCTCCGCCACCGGCGCCACGATACTGGCGCCACGCTGCATCGACTGGAACACCATCAGGTCGCCGGCGACATGGGCGTGGATCAGGTCGAGGGCGAGCAAAGGGTGGCGCAGGTGATAGAGCACCCCCATGAACAGCACCACGTCGAAGCGCTCCCCCAGGGCGCCGACATCGTAGACCGAGAGGTTGCGGAACTCGATGGTCGCGCCCAGCGCCTCGGCGGCGAAGCGGGCTTGCGCCAGATAGCGCTCGTCCTCGTCGATCCCGAGCACCCGGGCGGCGCCCCGCCGCTTCATCGCGACGGCGTAGAAGCCGGCATTGCAGCCGATATCGAGCACGGTCTTGCCGGTGAGGTCGGCCGGCACCGCGTCGGCGAAGGTGCGCCACTTCACCATCGGGTAATCGCCGAGGAAGTGGCCAGGCGCCGTGAACACGCCAGGCGCGATCTCGATGTTGTGGAACCAGGGGCCCAGCGCCTCGGCGCGTTCGCGCAAGGACTGGGCGCGCAAGGACTGGGCGCGCAAGCGGTCGTCGGTCATGCGTGGCTCCCCAGGAACGCCCGCTCGTTCAGGCTCTCGACCTTGGCGCCCCAGGCGCCCAGCACCAGCACGCTCACCGACGCCGGGCCGATCTCGAATCGGTGCGTGGCATCCGCCCCGAGCCCGAGGGCATGGGCGATCACGAGCTTGATCACCTCGGCATGGCTGACGAGGGCGAGGCGGGCATCGCCGTGGCGCGCGTGCAGGTCTTCCAGGCCCCGCAGCACCCGGGCCTGCGCGTCCAGGGCCGTCTCGCCCCCCGGCGGCCGGGTGACGTGGCGAGCCTGGTTCCAGCCGGCCCAGGTCGGATCGCCGTTCAGGTCGTCGAAACTCGTCCCCGTCCAGGCGCCGAAATCGATCTCGTCGAGGGCCGGCAGGGTCTCGACGGTCAGCCCGGCCCGGGCCGCGAGCGGGGCGGCAGTCTCCTGGGCCCGCTCCCGCGGCGAGGCATGGATGGCCGCCAGCCCCTCGCCGGCGAGGCGTTCGGCCACCATCACGGCCTGCGCCCTCCCCTCGCGCCCGAGCGTCACACCGGGCATTCGCCCGCACAGGATGCGGCCGATCCGGTCATGGGCGGCGTGCCGCACCAGGAAGAAGGTCGTGGTCATGCGCCTCCGGCCCATCGTGGTCGGGAAGCCAGATAGGCTTGGGCGCGGGGGCGGCCATGCGCGGATGGCACATGGCAGGATCGTTTTTGGGGGCCGCATGGTGCGGCGAGGCGAGCCCCGGATGCACGATCCGCCTCATCCATCCACAAGAGAACAGAGCAGAGGCTCGACCATCCCAGGCTGCGCTCCCGCCGCCAGCGCCGCTCGCACAGCCAGACCGGGATTTTCTCCGCGTCGCGGACCGTCCCCTCTCACCATCGGATCAGCGAGTTCAGCAAGAAGCCGGGATCAGTCAGGTGCGCCTCGGCGGGGGTGATGTCCGCTTCGATGAGCTTGCGGCCGACCATGTAGGTCGCGGGCTCGTTGATCGCGTCGACGGCGATCAGCGACGATCGTCGGAAGTACCAGACGGATTGCGACCCGGGTCGCTTGCCCGGGCGCACGAGGGTCGCATCGTAGCCCGTGCTCAGCCCGGCGATCTGGAGCCGCACGTCGTACTGGTTCGACCAGAACCAGGGCTTGGGCCGGTAGGGGCTCTCCCGGCCGCAGAGGGTGGAGGCGGCGGTCTCGCCTTGTGCGATCGCGTTCTGGACCGATTCGAGCCGGATGCGGCCGCCGGCATGGGGGACGCTCGTGCAATCGCCGGCGGCGACGATGGAAGGGTCCGAGGTCCGGCACCGATCGTCGACCGCGATTCCGTTCTCGACGGCAAGGCCGGCGCGCGCCGCCAGTTCCACCACCGGCGCGGTCCCGATTCCGACCAGGACGAGGTCGACGGGCAGTTCGCTCCCGTCCGACAGGATCGCGCGGGCGACGCGATCCTGTCCCGAGAGGGCCACGAGGCCGATGCCTTCCAGGAGGCGAACGCCGTTCCGACGATGCAGTTCCCGGAAGTAGTCGGAGGTCGGCTCGGCCGCGACGCGGTGAAGGATGCGCGGGGCGGCCTCCAGAACCGTCACCGTCCGCCCCGCGCCCGACACGACTGCCGCCACCTCCAGCCCGACATAGCCGCCGCCGACGATGAGGACGCGGCTCGCGCCGGCCAGGGCGGGGCGGAGCGCGTCGGCGTCGGCCCTGCGCCGGAGCACGTAGACGCCGGCGAGTGAACCGCCCACCGCCGCCGGCAGGCGGCGCGGCTCGCTGCCGAGGCAGAGGGCCAGATGGTCGTAGCCGACGACCGCTCCGTCATCGAGGCAGAGCGTCTTCGCTGCCCTGTCGATCGCGATGGCGGAGCGGCCGAGGCGCAGTTCGATTCCCTGCCCCTCGAACCAGTCGCGCGGGCGCAGCGACAGGCCGTCGGCCGGAAGCTCCCCCTTGAGATAGTCCTTCGAGAGGGGCGGGCGCTGGTAGGGAACGACCGGCTCGTCGCCGATGAGGGTGATCCGGCGGTCCGGATCCAACGCGCGGAGCTTGGCGATCAAGGCGACGGCGGCTTGACCGGCGCCGACGACGACCGTGCGGGAGAGCATCGTGCCGGGCGTCATGGGGCCGAGACGGGACCGTGAAGGAGAAGGCCGCCGAGTGCCGCATGAGCACGGATCTGGCAGCGCAGCCGGCTGTTCGGCGGCCGGCCGGCCTCCACCATGTCCAGCATTGCGTCCTCGTCCGGGCCCGGCCGTCCGGTTGCGGCGAGCCACGCCTCGGCGACGGCGACGTGGCAGGTCGCGCAGGCCAGGGCGCTGCCGCACGCTCCGCAGATGCCGGGCACGGCATGGCTGACGGCCGCCGCCACGAGCGTGCGGCCGTCGCGCATCTCCGCGACCATTTCGGCGCGGCCCTCGGGCGTCCAGGTGACGTTCGCCATGGTTCGACTCGGTTTTACCGGGACGGGATCGCCGCCGGGGCCATCGCTGCCGGCGGACGGATCCCCCTCGACAAGTCCGCGGCGCTTATTCGGCCGCGACCTGGACCTCGCGCTCGCATCCGCCGGTGCGCGCGGCGATGTATTGCAGGAAATCGTAGATCGGGCGCTCCAGATAGGAGAGGTGGCCGGCCTTGGCCGCCTCGGCGTTCAGCCCGCGATAGACCTTCTCGGTGCAGCCGCGATCCTCGACGTTCACCTCGTCGAGGAGCCGCTTGAGGTCGCGGACGTAGTCCTCCGCCTTCGGATCGGCCATGAATTCCGGCGAGAGTCCGCCGCCATAGGTGATGTGGACCTGGCCGGGCCCCTTGGGATGGAGCGAGAGATACCAGAAATATCCCGGTGTCAGCGTGATCAGATGGCTGGGATAGAGGGCGAGGAGCGCCGTCGTCTTGCGCCAGTGACCCTCAAGCCGGGTGTTGTCGGGATGGGCGTTGCCGATCGCCAGCGACGCCTCCTTGGTGATCCAGTGGTAGTTGAAGTCCGGCAGGCCCGGCGGGCAGATCATCTCTTCGAGCCGGGAATGCGGGCCCACCGTCGCCGCGTGGCAGACCGGCAGGTGGTAGCTCTCCATGAAGTTCTCGGCGAGCACCTTCCAGTTCGTGTCCCAGACATGGCTCTCGCGGAAGCACTCGACATAGTTCTCCATGCCGTAATGCGCGACCAGTTCCTCGACCGGGCGGAAGCGCTCGCGGACGCTCGCCGCGTCGGGATTGAGGGTCACGTAGACCCAGCCGAGCCATTCCTCGCAGCGGATCTGCGGCAGCCTGTAAGCCTCTTTGCAGAAGCCCGTCGTCTCCTTCATGAACGGCGCGCCCCGCAGGGTGCCGTCGAGATTGTAGGTCCAGGCGTGGTAGGAGCAGACGATGCTGCGCGCGCGGCCCGATCCTTCCAGCAGCGTCGACATGCGGTGCAGGCAGACGTTCGACAGGGCCCGCAGCGCACCGGCCTGATCCCTCAGCACGATGATCGGCTGGTTTGCCAGCTCGCAGGTGAGGTAGTCGCCCGGCGCGGCAAGCGCGCTGGCACGCCCGACGCACAGCCACTCCCGCGCGAAGATGGTCTCGAGTTCGCGCCGGAGGAACGCCTCGTCCTTGTAGACGCCGGGCGGCATGGCGACCGCGTCGTGGAAGGGACGGCGGGCGGCCTGAAGCAGCGCGTCGAGCGAGGCGTGCGACGACATGGGGCGCGTCCTTCTTCTGTGCGGAGGGCGGTCACTCGGCTCGCGCCTCCCTCCAGTCGCGAGGCCCCATGGCTAGCACTTGCTGGAACAGGCAAAAACTTCGAAACTCATGCCTTCGAGAAAGGCAAACTATGGTTCGCTTCACCCTGCGGCAATGCAGCTATTTCCGTGCCGTGGCGGAGAACGGGGGGATCGCCCAGGCCGCGCGGGCCCTCAACATCTCCCAGCCCGCCGTCGCGCAGGCGATCGAGAAGCTGGAGGACGTCACCGGCCTGCGCCTCTTCGACCGCCGCCACGCCCGCGGCGCGACCCTGACGCGGCAGGGGCGCGCCTTCCTCCAGCATGCCGCGGACCTCGAGCGGCAGGCCGAGCAGGTGGCGCGGGAGGCGGCGGCGCTCGCCTCCCAGGTCGCGGGAGAGATCCGCCTCGGCTGCTTTACGACGCTCGCCCCGTTCTTCGCCGCGAGCCTCGTGCGCGGCCATCTCGAGCGCCATCCCGGGATCCGGATGGTCACCCGCGAGCTGAGCCTGACGGCCCTGGCCGAGGAGGTGCGGGCGGGAAGCCTCGACCTCGCCCTGACCTACGATCTCGGGGCCGATCTCGCCGGCCTGTCGGTGCTGCCGCTGGCGGCGCTGCCGCCGATGGTGGTCATCGCGGCCGACCATCCATTGGCGGCCAAGCGCGCGGTCTGGCTGCGCGACCTGGCGCAGGAGCCCTACGTGATGTTCGACGGGCCGGGAAGCCGGGGCTATTTCGAGGATCTCCTGCGCACGCACGGCATCGCCCCGCCCATCGCCTACGTCTCGACCTCGCTGGAGGCGGTGCGCAGCGCGGTCGGCAACGGCTTCGGCTTCACGCTCCTGGTGATGCGCCCTCACAGCATGACGACCTACGATCTCAAGCCGGTGACGGTGCTGCGGCTGCGCGACGCCGTCCGGCCGCTGCGGATCGTGCTGGCGACGCGCGACCGAGACGAGGGCGACCCGCTCGTCGGGCGCTTCGTCGATCACTGCGTCGGCTATTTCAAGGACCGCTTCGGAGCGCCACCCGCCGCCGATCCGTGAGGCACCGGAAACAGACCCTATCGCTTGCGGGGCCCGAAGCTCGGAGCGACCATGCCGGGGATGTAGGATTCCGAGATATGCGCCCGGCAATGGGCCGCGAAGGCGGCGACGAGCTGGGTCTGGCGCAGCGCCTTCAGCGTGGCGACGCCGATCGTCATCGGCCGGTGCTCGCCCGCGAGGCGGATGCGGACCACCCGGCGGCCGTCAAGGGCGTAGTCCGAGCGGGGCCTGGCGTTGAGGATGGAATAGCCGTAGCCGTTGGCCACCATGGTGCGGATCACTTCGTGGTGGGCCGAGCGCGCGGCGATGGTCGGCTCCAGGCCCTGCTTGAGGAAGAGCGCCAGGAAGTACTCGCGGCTCATCGGCAGGTCGAGGAGGATCATCGGCTTTGCGGCCATCTCCTCGAGGCTGGCGGAGGGCTGCCGCGCGAGCGGGTCGGCCTCGCCCAGGAGGATGTAGGGCGGCAGTTCGACCAGCGGCATGAACGCGATGTCGTCGGGAACATGCAGATCGTAGCAGAGGGCGATGTCGATCTCCGAATGCCGGATGCCCTCGAAGAGATCGTCGTGGTGGCGCTCGGCCGTGCGGATGGAGACGGCCGGAAACGCCGAGGCGAAGGAATGCGTCAGTTCCGGCACCAGCATCGGCGCCAGCGTGACCATGCAGCCGAGCGACAGCGAGCCGCGCACCTGCCCCGTCGCCTCCGTGGCGCGCAGATAAAGGCCCTCGGCCTGGGCCACGAGGCTCTTGGCCTCGCGCAGGAGGGCCCGGCCGGACGGCGTCAGCGACAGGCCCTGCGCGTGGTGGCGCACGAAGAGCTGGACGTTCAGCTCCTGCTCCAGATGCGAGATGGCGGTGGAGATCGAGGGCTGCGAGATGTGGACGCGCTCGGAGGCGAGCGTGATGCTGCCGGCCTCGCCCACCGCGATGAAGTACTCCAACTGGCGCAGCGTATAGCGCATCCGGACCTCGGGGGCGGCGTTTCGGCACCGCCCCCTATAGCACCGGACTACTCGTCGCCGGGAACCCCGTAGCGCGGCGCGGCACCGGGATCGAGGGCGCGGGTCACGTAGTCCGCGAGCTGCGGCTTGTAGAGCACCCAGAGCGCGGCCAGCGCCTCGACGGGGCAGTCCTCGGTCCAGTCGACACGAAGATCCGCGACCGGCCAGGACACCCGGTCGACCAGCGTCATGCCGATCGAGCGCAAAGGCCCGGCCTCGCCCCCCGCCGCGACCGCCGCGCGCATGACGGCGACGAGGCGGTCGCCGAGAGGGCCGGACGACGCCGCGAAAGCGTCCACCATCCGCTGCGGCACGTGCGGGCCCGACAGGAGGTTGCCGCCGCAGGCGACGCCCTCGCCCGCCGCCTCGGCGAAGATGCCGAGGGCGCGCGGGCCGGAATGGACCGCCGTCCCGCCCCGGCCGTCGACGGCCAGGATCTGGCGGAACTCCATGTGCGGCGCCGAGGCGCGCAGCACCGCGACGGCCTGCTCGGCGCCGGCACCGAGCGCCATCAGGTCGAGGGTGCGGGGGCCGAGCGAGGGATCAGTGACGTTCTGGCTGGCGACCGCCCCGATTCCGGCCCGCGCATGGGCGCAGCGCGCCGCCACGGCCGGCGAGGAGGAGGTGACCGCGACGCCGAACATGCCCGTCTCCGGGCAGCGCGCGACGATCGACAGGGTCATGCGGCGTCCTCCGGGATGACCGCGATGGCGTCGACCTCGACCAGCCATTCGGGCCGGGCGAGGGCCGAGACGACGATGCCGGTCGAGACCGGATAGACGCCCTTCAGCCAGCGCCCGACGACGCGGTAGACGGCCTCGCGGTAGCGCGGATCGACGATGTAGATCGTGATCTTGCAGATGTGCTCGAGCCGGGCCCCGGCCTCCGTCAGCAGCATCTCGATATTGGCCATGGCCTTCTCGGTCTGGCCCGCGGCGTCGCCGATGGCGACGCTCTCCGACGTGTCGAGGTCCTGGCCGATCTGGCCGCGGACGAAGACCATGCTGCCCTTGGCCACCACGGTCTGGCAGAGGTCGTTGTCGAGCTTCTGCTCGGGATAGGTGTCCTTGGTGTTGAAGGTGCGGATGCGCGTATGTGCCGTCACGGCAGGCTCCATGCGGTGGGAAACGGGCTGGAGGGAGGTGTGGCCTCAGGCCGCCGGCGAGACCGCCGATGCCGGGCGGCACCGGGCGAGATGATGGTCGAGGTAGCCGCGCCGCGCCGCGATGTGGTCGGCAAGATAGCGGGCATCGTGCCAGACGCCCCAGATGAAGCTGGAGCCGCGCCCCGAGAGCCAGGGCAGGCCGAGGAAGTAGAGGCCGGGCTCCCGCGAGATGCCGCGCTGGTGATCCGGCCGGCCCTGCGCATCGAAGGCGTCCACCTCGAGCCAGCGGAAGTCGGAGGTGTAGCCGGTTGCCCAGATAATCGTGGAGATGCCGGCCTGCGCGAGGTCGAGGCTGTCGAGCGGATCGGTGACGCAGGCGGGATCGGGCGGGAAAACGCGGGCCTCGGGCTCCGGCGGCAGGTCGAGCCCGTTGCGCGCGGCATAGGCGTCGGCCTCGTCGAGAAGCGCGAGGTAATAGGCGTCGCCGCGCACGAGGGTCGCCGCGAGATCGGGCGCGAAGCGCAGCACGCCGTCGCGATAATCCTGCGTCCGGCCGACCAGCGTCATGCCGCGATGGGCGAGGCGGCGGAAGTCGATCGTCTCGCCGCCATGGGCCCCGCTCACCGCGATGGTGACGTGCTCCGTGCCGGGCGCCGGGGCCTGGATGTCCCACTTGCCGAGGACGCCGAGCCACCAGACGAAGTCCCGCCCGCGATAGGCCCGGGGCGGCCGGTCGTGGGGGCCGACCGAGAGGGTGACCCTTCGTCCCGCCCGCAGCAGCTCGTCGGCGATCTGGACGCCGGAGGAGCCGGCGCCGACCACGAGGACCGCGCCCGCCGGCAGGGCGCCCGGGTTGCGGTAGGCATTCGAATGGATCTGGTGCAGGCCGGCCTCGGCGGGGACGATCGGCGGAACCACCGGCTTCTGGAACGCCCCCGTCGCCACGACGACGCTGTTGGCCTCGATGGTCCCGTCCGCGGTGTCGACGCGAAAGCCCGGACGCCCGTCGAGCGGCCGCACCTTCGTGACCTCGACGCCGCAGCGGATCGGGGCGCCGAAGGCGTTGGCATAGGCGGCGAAATAATCGGCCACCTGATCCTTCGGCACGAAGGCGTCCTCGTCGAAGGCGGCGAAGTCGAGGCCGGGAAAGCGGTCGTGCCAGGCCGGACCGTTGGCGACGAGGGAGTCCCAGCGGGCGGTGCGCCAGCGCTCGGCGATCCGCGCCCGTTCGAGGACGAGATGGGGCACGCCCTGCTTCGTCAGGTGCTCGCTCATCGCGACGCCCGCCTGGCCGGCCCCGACCACGAGCGTGTCGACCGTCTCAACCGACATCTTCCCCGTCCTTCCCTGCGCGATGCGTGGTCTCCGGGCTAACGCAGGGCGGGAATGGCGAACATTACGATTTGGATCAGCACTGCTTCGGCCTTTCCGAGGCCATCCCCCGCCGCGACGCCCAGGCGCGCAGCCGGGCGAGGCGCCGGTCCATCGCCCGGTCAGCCGAGGCGAGTTGGTCGAGCACGACGACCTCGTGCGGCTTGTGGCCCTGGTTCATCGAGCGCGGCGATGCAAGCCGGCCGCGACGTCGATCGGGTCGCGGTTGGGATCGCGGCGGACCGTCAGGAAGGCGATCAGGCGGTCGAGGAGAGCGCGAGAGGTCGGCACCCGGGTCATCGGCCGAGCGTCAGACCCGCGCCGCGCGGCATCGTTTTCTCCCAAACCTCCGCTTCCGTCGCCGGCCCCTCGGCCCGTCGCCCGGGCCTGACGAGGCGCGCCCTCTGCAATGGTTCGGAAAATCCTATCCCGCGACGGGTCCCCCGCCGCCCTGCCGGCCTTGCGGCACCAAAGATTGCATGTTTAGTTTTGCAAACCCGGGGTCGACTTGGTTTTACGCATCCAAGGGTCGATGAGGACACCATGCCAGCCAGCCGCGCGCGCACGATCGAAGATAACGGCAAGCAAAATGCCGCCTGGTCGGACGCGCATATCGGATGGAACCATCGGCATACCGGCGGAAGGGGCATCTGAATGGCCGCGTCCGGCGCATCCGAGCCCTTCGTTACCTTCTCCCGCATTCGCAAGACGTATGACGGTGAGAGCTACGTCATCCGGGACCTGAATCTCGAGATCGCCGAAGGCGAGTTCCTGTCGCTGCTCGGCCCCTCCGGCTCGGGCAAGACCACGACCCTGATGCTGCTCGCAGGCTTCGAGAGCCCGAGCGGCGGAACGATCACGCTGAACGGCCGGACGCTGAACGAGCTGCCGCCCCACAAGCGCGACATCGGGATGGTCTTCCAGAACTACGCCCTTTTTCCGCACATGACCGTTGCCGAGAACATCGCCTTCCCGCTCTCCGTGCGCGGGGTGGCGAAGGCCGAGCAGCGGGAGCGCGTGGCCCGCGCCCTCGACATGATCGAGCTGGGGCGCCTGGGGGGGCGCAAGCCGAGCCAGCTCTCCGGCGGGCAGCAGCAGCGCGTCGCGCTCGCCCGCGCCCTCGTCTTCGAGCCGCGCCTCGTCCTCATGGACGAGCCGCTCGGCGCGCTCGACAAGGCGCTGCGCGAGACGATGCAGTACGAGATCAAGCGGCTGCATCGCCGGCTCGGCGTCACGATCGTCTACGTCACCCATGATCAGGGGGAGGCGCTCACCATGTCGGACCGCGTCGCCGTCTTCGAGGGCGGCGCGATCCAGCAGATCGCCTCGCCGACCAGCCTGTACGAGGACCCCGAGAACGCCTTCGTCGCCGACTTCATCGGCGAGAACAACGGACTGGCCGGCCAGGTCGTCGGCTTCGACGACGGGTATGCCGTGCTGACGCTCCCGGGCGGACGGACCTTCAAGGGCCGGGCGGGCGGCACCCTCAAGCCCGGGGATGCCGCCGTCCTGGCGCTACGGCCGGAGCGCGTCACGGTCGATCCCGGCGACGGCGAGGCACAGAATCGCCTGTCGGGGACGGTCGAGGAGATCATCTATTGCGGCGACCACCGCCGGATCCATCTCGCCACCGGCCAAGCGGGGCACTTCGTCATCAAGGTCCCGAACACCCAGCGGACGATCCTGCCGGCGAACGGCGAACCCGTCGACGTCTCGTGGCGCTACGACGACTGCAAGATCGTCGATGCCCGGTCGGCCTGAAACCTTCATCGCATCACCGAGGGGAACGATCATGACAGCCGGACGAACTGCTTCGAGAGTGGCGGCCTTGCTGGCGGCGGGCTGCGCCCTGCTGGCCGTGCCGGCCGCCGCCCAGGAGAAGACCCTCAACATCGTCGATTACGGCGGGGCCTTCGAGGCGGCGGCCGACAAAGCCTGGTTCAAGCCGTTCGCGGCGGCGCAAGGCGTCAAGATCGCGACCGAGCAATATGACGGCGGCGTCGCCAAGCTGCGCGCCATGGTCCAGGCCGGCAACACGACCTGGGACCTCATCGACCTCGAGACCAACGACGCCATCACCGCCTGCGACGAGGGCCTGCTCCAGAAGCTGAACCCGGCTCTCCTCGGCGACCCGTCGGACTTCATCAAGGGCGCGGTCCTGCCCTGCGCCGTGTCCTCGATGATCTGGTCGACCGTGTTCGCCTACGACGCGAGCAAGATGCAGACGAAGCCGACGACGATCGCGGACTTCTTCGACACCCAGACCTTCCCGGGCAAGCGCGGCCTGCGCAAGAGCCCGAAGGTCAGCCTGGAATGGGCGCTGATGGCGGACGGCGTGCCGGCGGGCGAGATCTACAAGGTGCTGGCGACCGACGCCGGCCTCAAGCGCGCCCTGGCCAAGCTCTCCACCATCAAGGACCGGATCGTCTGGTGGGAGGCCGGCTCGCAGCCGCCGCAGCTCCTCGCCGACGGCGCTGTCGCGATGACGATGGCCTATAACGGCCGCATCTACGACGCGCAGAAGAAGGAGAACAAGCCCTTCGCCATCGTCTGGGACGGGCAGATCTACGACTACGAGTGGTGGGGCATCCCGGCCGGCGCCAAGGACAAGGACCTGGCGGAGAACTTCATCAAGTATGCATCCGCCAAGGACAACATCTGGAAGCTCTCGAATTTCATCGCCTACGCCTCGCCGCGCAAATCCTCGGTCGAGCTGATGAACAAGGACGTCCTTCCGGACATGCCGACGGCGCCGAACAACTTCAAGAACGGGCTTCAGATCAACGCTGAATTCTGGGCCGACCATTACGACAGCATCAACAGCCGCTTCATGACCTGGCTCGGTCAGTGACATGTGGGGCGCCCCGGCCGGCCCGGGGCGCCCGTCGGCGTTCAGAGGAAAGGGTGTGGTCTTGGCGATCGGTGAGGTGGGAGCGATGGCGGCAGGCGCCGAGGCGGATCCGATGCCGCGGGCGGGCCGCGATGCCTACAGGGCCGCCCGGCGCAAGGAGGCGATGCGGTCGCTGGCCTTCGCCCTGCCTCTCCTCGTCTTCCTGGTCGCGGTCTTCCTCTATCCCATCGGCGCCCTGCTCCTGCGCAGCGTCCAGAGCGAGGACGTGGCGGCGGCGTTGCCGCGGGTCTCGGCGGGCCTCGCCGCGTGGAGCGGGGCGGCGCTTCCGCCCTCTCCCGTCTTCGAGGCCCTGGCCGCCGACATCGCCGCCGCACAGGAACGCGGGACCCTCGTCTCGGCGGCGCGGCGGCTCAACACTTACGAGCCCGGCTTCCGCAGCCTGATCCTGAAGACCGCCCGCCGCCTGCCCGACCCCGCCGCCGGCCCCGTCGCGCCCGCCTTCGTGGCGATCGACCCCCGCTGGGGCGAGACGGAGACCTGGCATTTTATCCAGCGGGCCTCGGCCCGGATCACGCCGGACTACCTGCTGGCGGCCATCGACCTGAGGGCCGGCCCCCGCGGCCTGTCGGAGCTGCCGCCCGACCAGCGGATCTATCAGGCGGCTTTCGCGCGCACCTTCCTGATCAGCGGCACGGTGACCCTGCTCTGCCTCATCCTCGGCTATCCCGTGGCCTACCTCCTCGCCACGCTGCCGCCGCGCCAGAGCAATCGGCTGATGATCTTCGTCATCGTACCGTTCTGGACCTCGCTGCTCGTGCGGACCACCGCCTGGTACGTGCTCCTCCAGCCGAACGGCGTCGTCAACGCGCTCCTCGCCCAGGCCGGCCTGACGCGCGAGCCGCTGGCGCTGATGTTCAACCGCACCGGCGTCCTCGTCGGGATGACGCACGTGCTCCTGCCCTTCATGATCCTGGCGAACTACGCGGTCATGCGCGGCATCTCGCCGAGCTATCAGCGGGCGGCGGTGTCGCTCGGCGCCCATCCGGCGATCGCCTTCCTGAGAGTCTACGTACCCCAGACCCTGCCGGGCATCGGGACGGGCACGTTCCTCGTCTTCGTGCTGGCCATCGGCTACTACATCACGCCCGCCCTTCTCGGCGGCGGCGGCGACGAGATGATCAGCCAGCTCATCGCCTTCCAGATGGACCGCCAGCTCAACTGGGGCCTCGCCGGCGCGCTGTCGGTCTATCTCGTGCTGCTGACCCTCGCGGTCTACTTCGTCTTCAACCACTTCGTCGGCGTCGACCGGCTCCGGCTGGGATAGGCGGTCCTCATGCAGTCAACCACGCTCACCGAGCGCGTCGGCCGGAGGGTCCTGCGCCTCGTCTCCGCCGCCGTGCTGGTCTTCCTCGTCGCCCCGGTGCTGATCGTCATCCCGCTCTCCTTCAACGAGAGCGCCTATTTCTCCTATCCGATGTCGGGCTTCAGCACCCGGTGGTACGCCGCGCTCGTCTCGTCCGAGGAGTGGCGGCTCGCGGTCGTCAACAGCTTCATCATCGGCCTCGCCAGCACGGCGATCGCCACGGTGCTGGGCACGGCGGCGGCGATGGGCATCAGCCGGCCGTCCTTCCCGCTCCGCGGCTTCATCATGCCGCTCCTGATCTCGCCGATGATCATCCCGATCGTCGTCGTCGCCGTCAGCCTCTACCTCGTCTTCGCGCCGCTCGGCCTCACCAGCAGCCATGCCGGCGTCATCCTGGCCCACGCGGCGCTCGGCACGCCCTTCGTGGTGATCACCGTCACCGCCACCCTGATGGCGTTCAACTGGAACCTCGTGCGGGCCGCCGCCAGCCTCGGCGCGCCGCCGCTCGTGACCTTCCGGCGCGTGACGCTGCCGCTCATCGCGCCCGGCGTCGCCACCGGGGCCGTCTTCGCCTTCGCCACCTCCTTCGACGAGGTCATCGTCATCCTGTTCATCGGCGGAGCCGAGCAGAAGACGATCCCCCGCCAGATGTGGTCGGGCATCCGCGATCAGATCAATCCCTCGATCCTCGCCATGGCCGCCCTCCTGACGGTCTTCGCCATCACCCTGTTCCTGGTCATCGACTGGCTGCATGGCCGCGCAGCGCCGGCGGCGGACACGCGGGGTTGACGCACCGTCCGGTCGGAGCCGGTGCCAAGCCCAGACGTCCCGGATCTTGGGCGTGGCGACAAAGTCCAAAAAACTTCCGCATCATGTATGATTAACACTATTATTGCATCGATTGCCGATTGCGCCATCGTGCGTCCGTGCCGAGTCCGACCAAGCGGGTCCCGGTTCGTCGCAGACAAGGCGGAAGAATCAAAGATTGAGAGCGCGTCCCGATCGCAAGGAGATCGGGACGCGCTCTCGGTTCAGACGGTCAAGCAGGTTCTCCCGGCCGAGACGGCGTCGTGGTGCAGGACGATCAGGCCGGGAGGGCGCCGAGCTGCTTCAGGAGGCCGAGATTGTCGAGGAGCGCCCAATGCTCCACCAGGCGCCGATCGACGATGCGAAACAGGTCCATCACCGCGATGTCGATGCTGCGGCCGCTGGCGGGGAGCCCCATCAAATCGCCAGTATGGCGCCCCCGCACACGCAGGCGCACCAGCACCCGGTCGCCCTCGGCGATCACCTCGTCGATCGGCAGCTTCATCTCGCTGATGCCACCATGCAGCACCTCGCCGAGCCGGCGCACGCCCTCGGGGCCGCGCACCGTGAAGTCGAGGCCCGGATCGTGGCGCACGAAATCCGGCGCGATGTGCCGCTGCCACCACGCCTCGTCCCGTTCGAGGAAGGCGGTGAAGTAGGCGCGGGCGAGAACCTTGTTGGCATCGATCGGCATGGCGTCCTCCCTGATGCGCGCTCCCTCTCCGGGGATGCGCGATGTCTGCCTATGGCCCCAGATGCTGACGCATCGATGCGACCTCGGGCAAGCCCGGGGCGATCGCGACGGAGTCGAGGCCGCGCCCGGAAGTCCGGACCCTTGGGCCAGAGTCTCCCCCATGGCGACAGTCGAGAACGGAACCGACGATCGCCGTCTGTCAACGGTTCGTATCACATGATTTATTTGTGCGCGACCGATCCTGGTGCACGCCGTTCCGGACGGATCGGAGGTCAGGGTCGAGAAGGCGCGGGCCTCCCCTCCCGGCGAGTCGCACGGCTATCCGGAGACAGTGCCTTTGTAATCAAGCGCAGCATCCCGTCTCTCGGCGGGGAGACAGGTTCCGTCGATCGACGATGGCGCGAGGGCGGCGCGCGTCCACGGTGAGCGCCGCGCGTGGCGCCGGCAGCGGGACCGTTCAGGGGCGGTGCGGACACCGAGCCGGCGTTGCGGGGATCGCCGATCCCCCGGCCATGCCACCGGCGACGATCCCTCGACGGCCTTGGTCGTTCGGACGGAGCGCCGATGTAGCTACTTCCAGGCGCAGAGTTCGACGCTTCTGTCGAGGCTGACCCAGCAGGCCCGCTCCCGTGTCATCGTGCCGAGCGGTCGCGGGGTCGAGACCTTGCCTCCGCTCAGGGTCCCGCGGCCGGTCTTGTCGTCGTTGAGTGCGATCGACATCTTGTAGATGTACTTGCGGTTGTCAGATCCCGCGACGATCGAGAAGCTGCGGTCGAACTTCTCGTAGTAGCAGTTCCGAGCATCGACCACCGGGCTGCCGGCGATCCGCAGGCTGCATTTCGCGATGATCGAACTCGACGAGGTCGACGACGGCGGCGGCGCGGCATTGGCGACCCGCGGCGGCGGCGCCCCCGCATTGACGGCGTTGCCGCCAGGGCCACCGGGACCGCCCGCCGGCCCACCCAGGACGCAGTTGTTGCAATAGATGACCTGCCCCCCAGCAGAGCCGCCGCCGCCGCCACTTCCGGCCTTGTACTGCACGGGCTGGACGCTCACGGCGAGGAGCGCCAACGGGGCGAAGACGGACCACGCGGGCATCTGGACTGGACCCGAAATTGTGACTGGCCCTATGCCAGATCAAGCGACAACCGCCATATTTCTTGCCGTTCGCGCCGGCAGTGTCAATCCGGTCCGGCCGTCCCCCAACAGGTCGAGCCACGCAGGAATATTTGACGCGCGCCATCGTCGGCAAGAGGAGCGCGCTTGACTTGAGCAAAAAATCAGTAAGGATCGCGAGCCTCATCCGCGCATGCAGGTGCGCCGGCAAAGCACGCCCAATGCACGGCCCGCCGCGCACGACCCGTGCCAATTGAGACGACGAATGACAAAATATTGATCCAGTTCGGCGGGGTCGAGCCTGTCACTGGCCTTGACGAAAGCACATCCTCTCGGAGAGATGTCTTGATCGCTGGATTCCAGTCGACGCACGTGTGGGGGAGGTCGAGATGACGAAACTGTTGGCCGTGGCCGCCGCGATGGCCACCCTGCTGGTGCCGACGATCGCGTCGGCGCAGACCGGGTATGGCGGCGCCGGTGGCGCCGGCGGCCAGGGCTATTACGGCGGCGGCGGCGGCCAGGGCGGCGGCGGC
>NZ_LABX01000017.1 GCF_001043915.1 Methylobacterium aquaticum
GGATCGAGGATCGCGACGGCGAGGCCGGGCGCCCCGTCCGGCAGGGCGGCGGGCAGGCAGGCGCAGAGCAGGGGCGGGGCCAAGCGCCCGGCCAGCCGCAGGCGCTCGAGCCGCGGCTGCGCCGTTCCGACCAGAAGGCTCAAGGAGCCCCGCAACTGCGCCGGAAGGCCGAGGGACGGGTCGATTTGCCCTCCCGCATCGGCGAGCGTCTCTCTCAAGGGAGCGGCAGCCGGGGAGGCATGGAGCAGCCGGGTGGCTGTCCGGTCGAGGAGCAGGAACGGGCGATCGTCACCGGCGATGCGATGCCCGAAGGCCGGAACGGCCCGCAGGGCCTCGATCGTCGTCTCGAAGAGCACGTCCCGACCCACTGCCACTCCCCGCACACACCACCACCGCACCCGGTTCGCGTCAGAACCCGACTCCGCCGACCTGCTTTAAACCACCTGACCCCATCCCGCACCGGCACGAAATGCGCAGTCGCCGCGTTATCTCGCCGTCAACCTTAACGACTGCCGGAAAAGGTGGCATTCCGCTCCGGTCATGCTATTGTGCGGTGCACAATACGTGCCGGGCCCACAGCGTGCCGCGTTGCGGGTCGCGCCAAACATGAGGAGACGAACATGACCCAGACCCCGAACTACGAGATCCCGACCGAGATGCGGGACTTCGCGGAGAAGAGCGTCGAGCAGGCCCGCAAAGCGTTCGATTCCTTCCTCGGCGCGGCGCGTAAGACCGCCGACACGCTCCAAGGCTCGGCCGAGATGGCCCGCCACAACGCCCAGGACGTGTCGAGCCGCGGCTTCTCCTTCGCCGAGCAGAACGTCAACGCCGCGTTCGACCTCGCCCAGAAGCTCGTCCGCGCGAAGGACGTGCAGGAGGCGATGCAGCACCAGGCCGAGTTCGTGCGCAGCCAGTTCGCCGCCATGCAGACTCAGGCCCGCGAGTTCGGCGGCCTCGCCCAGAGCGCGATGCAGCAGAGCGCCGAGAACGCCAAGCAGGCGATGCAGCAGAGCGCCGAGCACGCCCGCACCGCCATGCAGCAGGGTGCCGAGCAGGCCCGCCAGGCGATGCAGAAGGGCGCCGACGCCGCCCGCAGCGCCACCGAGCAGGCCACCAACGCCGCCAAGGACGCTGCGTCCTAACGCCCTCGGGCCGTTCCGTCCGCGCGGCCTCGGCCGCGCCCCTCGGGGCGCGGCCTTTTCGTCGGCGGCTACCGTGAGCGGTGCTCCGCCGCGCTAAGCAGATGTCGCCGAGGCGGTCACCGGTTCGTCGGCAAAACTCTGCGATCAACAAGAACTGAGGCGGACGAAGCGTTGGCCTGCCAAATAAAGTCTGCCTAGAGAATTTTCCGACGAAGTGGATACCGGTTCGTCGGAACATGCTCTAGGCATTTGACTTTGCCGCATCGCCTGCGACCAACCGGTGTCCACTTGGTCGGACACTGCTCTAGTCGCTGGTGAACAACGCCCGGGCCTGTGCCGGTGTGGCGACGGTGAGTCCGACCGCCTGCGCCAGGGCCGCGAGGCCGGCGACCTGCGCGGCGTTGTCCGGTGCCAGGCTTCCGTCCGGCCGCCAGAGGTTGTTCTCGAACCCGACCCGCGCATGCCCGCCGAGTGCCGCCGCGGCGATCAGGCACGCCGCCTCCCGCGGCCCGAAGGCGCACAGGGCCCAGGGCAGGTCGATGTGGTGCTCGGAGTTCCAGGCAGTCAGGAACGGCAGCAGATCCGCCGGGTCCGAGCGCTGGCCGACCGCGTAGCGGCCGAGCACGAACAGCACGCTCGCCCGATCGAGAGGAATCAACCCCCGCGCCGCCAGGCCCTGGAAGCGGGTGACGTCGCCGGCATCGTACAGGATGTGCTGCACCATGACTCCAGCCCGGGCCTGCTCGGCCAGGAAGGCCGCGGCGGCGCCCTCGTCCTCCGGCTCGGCGAAGAGTTCGCGCAGGGCGACCGAGAACGCCTCGGGCTTCAGCGCCCGCATCGCCGCCATCTGCTCGGCCGGGCTGTAGAGCCCGACCGCTTCGGTGGTGACCTGACAGATCATGTCCGGTCCCGCCTCCCGGCGCACCGCCGCCAGGGCCGCCCGATAGCGGTCGAGGTCGAGGGTATGGCGCTGCTCCGCGTCCCGGACGTGCAGGTGGATCATCGCGGCGCCGGCCTCGTGGCAGCGGGCGGCCTCGAGGCCGATCTCCCGCGGGTCGATCGGCAAGGCGGGATGGTCGCTCTTGGTGCGGCGGGCGCCGTTCGGCGCCACGGTGATGACGAGGGGGGATGCCATCGGTCTCTCGGTTCTGCGCGCTCGTCCCGAACTCTGCGCCGCCTCACTCTGCACGGCCGGCGCCGTCCCGGCGAGACGGAGTCGCGGCCGCATCACGCCGCGGGGGCCCGGCGCGAATGCCGGTGCAGCCCCAGCACCAGGAGGCCGATGCCGAGGACCGTGACGACCCCGGACGCCGCCAGGATCCGGCGAATCAGCGGTGTGTAGACCCCCGTCTGCGGATCGTACCCGTAGCAGAGCAGCACCAGCCGGTCGGCGACGCCGCCGACCCGTCCCTCGCCGGCCTCGACCAGGGCGAGGCGCAGGTCGCGGGCGGTGATCGCCAGCGGCGAGAGGGCCCGGGCGACCCGGCCGTCGCCGGTCAGGACCAGGGCGCCGGCCGGATGGGCGTAGGATTGGGTGTCCCGGTCGTAGGCAAAGGCGTAGCCGACCGCCCGCGTCACCGCCTCGACCGGCCCCGGCCCCCCGGTGAGCACGGCGGCGCTGGCCAGGAGCGGCCCCGGGCCGAGCTGCTCCGCCACCATCGCGCGGGCGGTGGCGGCATCGGCGCGCGGGTTGAAGCCGAGCGTCACCAGCCGGAAATCCGTGCCCGGTGCGAGGCCGGTGGCGGCGAGGGCCGTGCCGGCAAGGCTGAGCATCGGGTCGCAGACGTTGCGGCAGGCATAGTCGAGGGGCAGGAGCAGGGCGGGGCGCCCGCCGAGCGCCTGCCCGAGCGTCAGGGGCCGGCCGTCGGCCGCATCCGTGAAGGCGGCGTCGAGGGGCGCCCGCGCGCCGGGAGGCGGCGCCAGCGCGACGCCCGACAGATCCTTCGACGTCAGCCCGGCCGCGGCCGGCTGGCCGAGACAGGCGAGGACCGCCGCGAGGCCGAGGCGGGCGCGTATGACGCCGGGAACTCTCATCGCTTGCATCGACCGCCAGGAACCCGCACCCTCGCGGCGGAGATAGGGCGGCCGCGACCCCGCCGGGGCTGGCGGACAAGACGCCGCAGCCTCGGGCCGCGGGGTCGGGCAGGGCGGAAGGGACCGGCATGGACGAGATTCACGACGCCGCCGCCTTGCGCGACCATATGGGTCCGGTCAGCCGCCTGGCCGAGGGCAAGGTCCAGCCCCGCCTCGACCGGCATGCCCGCGCCTTCATCGCGCTCTCGCCGTTCCTCGTCGTCGCCACCGCGGACGCGGAGGGCCGCGCCGATGCGAGCCCGCGGGGCGACGCGCCGGGCTTCGTCCAGGTGATCGACGAATCCACCCTGCTGATCCCGGACCGGCGCGGCAACAACCGCGCCGACAGCTTCGGCAACCTGCTCGCCGCGCCGGGCATCGGCCTGATCTTCCTGGTGCCCGGGATCACCGAGACCCTGCGGGTCAACGGCACCGCCCGCCTCACCACCGATCCCGCGCTGCTGGCGCCGCTCGAAGCCCAGGGCAAGGTGCCGACCACCGGGCTCGTCGTCGCGGTGCGGGAGGTCTTCTTCCATTGCGGCAAGGCGGTGATGCGGGCGCGGCTTTGGGACCCCGCGGCGCAAGTGCCGCGCGAGAGCTTCCCGAGCCTCGGCCGCGTGCTCGCCGAGCAGACCGGAGCGATCGGCGTCTCCGAGGCCGAGCGGCTGATGGACGAATCCTACCGCACGCGGCTCTACTGAGGCGGCCCGCGTCCCGATCCGGCCGGCCATCCGGAGGAGGGTGCCCGGCCGTGATCGTGCATCATCCTGGCGGCGCCCGTCCGGGATGCGGCGGCCGAGGCGAGGGTCAGTCCGAGGATCCAGACGATGACAGGACGGGAGACGCCAGACCCGGTGCGGGTTCTCGTGGTCGAGGACGAGTACTTCATCGCCGACGACATTTCGCGGACGCTGATGCGGCACGGCGCCGAGGTGGTCGGCCCGGTGCCGACGGTCCAGGAGGCGCGGGCGCTGATCATCTCGCACACCCTCGACCTCGCGGTCCTGGACATCAACCTGCGGGGCGAGCTGGTCTATCCGCTGGTCGCCGAGCTGACGCGGCGCGGCGTGCCGATCGTGTTCGTCACCGGCTACGACGCCGCGGCGATCCCGGCCGATTACGGTGCGATTCCCGCCTGGTCGAAGCCCTTCGACTACACCGCTCTAGCAGGCGTGCTGCCGGGCCTGCGGCGCGGCTGACGCCTCGTTTCGACGCGCCGCAGCGGAACCGTCACGCTGCCGCCCTGTTCTGCCTCGGAGCGATATCTGCCCCCACGGCAGCACAGGAGATGGACTGCATGGCAGCAGAGAAGGACACGAAGGCTTTTCCGGCCTCCGCGAGCACCCGGGTTCCGTTCGCGCTGGCCCTGTCGGCGCTCGCAGGCTGCGCGGACGCGATCGGATTCCTCGAATTCTCGCAACTGTTCATGTCGTTCATGAGCGGCAACACCACCCGCCTCGGCGCCGCAGTCAGCCTCGGCGACTGGGGCAACGTCACCCGGGTCGGCAGCACCATCGCGCTGTTCTGCTTCGGGGCGTTCCTCGGCACCCTGCTTGCCGCGGCCGTCGGCTACTGGCGGCTCGCGGTGCTGCTCGGCCTCCAGGCGCTGCTGCTCTGCATCGGCCTCGCGATGCCGCGCGGACCCGAGGAATTCCCGATCCACGCCTATCCGATCGTGCTCGCGCTCGGCATGCAGAACGCGGTCCTCCAGGACGAGGAGGGGAGGAGCCTGGCGCTGACTTACGTCACCGGCGCGGTGGTGCGCTTCGGCACCGGGCTCGCCAACCTGTTGCTCGGCCATCCCTCGCCGTCCTTCTGGATCCAGGCGCCGCTCTGGGCCGCCCTCACCCTGGGGGCGATCACCGGCGGCCTGCTGCACGGCGTCTTCGGCGAGCGTGCCTTCCTGGTGCCCGCCCTGGTGGCGGCGGTGCTGGCCGTCATCGCCCTGGCGATGACCCTGGTCCATGGCGACGGGCCGCTCGTCTCCGGCACCAAGTCGCCGGCGCCGGATGCCGCCGCCACGGCGCCCCCGGTGGTGTGATACCAACGGTCGTTGAAAAAACGACCTTTGGTGCCGTTCTCAAATTTTCGCTAAGCCTTTGGCTCAGTATCGAAAATTTGAGATGATTCATCGGCCCGGTGCGTCAGCATCTTGGGCCGATGGTGTGACGCGGCGCCGGAGCGGCAAGGGCTCCGGCAAGAGTCCGCGCGCCGGCAAGAATCCGCGCTCCGGCAAAGATTACGCATCGGTCATGGGACGGAGACACCGGCGTAAGCTGGCAAGGTCCATACCGGCAACGTCGCCGGACGCGGGCGGCGCCCTCATCCCCCCGGGCGCCGCCGCGGTCAAAGGCCCCGAGGGCCGAGGCGCCGGGTCTTCATCGTCGCCCCCCAGACGACCCGGCGCACCGCGCCACGGCAGGCCGAGCATCCCCCCGCTCGGCCTGCCGACCCCGGTGGCGACGCCCGACGTGCCGCGATCCTCCCCCTCGATGCGGCACGTCGGGCGGGGCCCGTCCCGGGGCCAGGGCGCCAGGATCCCGGAACGGAACTCTCCCGCGCGCCGGGGATCTGCCCTACAATGCCCGACATGCGCCTCCTGATCATCGAGGACGACCGCGAGGCGTCCAGCTATCTCTGCAAAGCCTTTCGCGAGGCCGGCCACGTCGCCGACACCGCCGATGACGGGCTCGACGGCTACGCGCTGGCGCGCGAGGGCACCTACGACGTGCTGGTCGTCGACCGCATGCTGCCCAAGCTCGACGGGCTGTCGCTGATCCGCTCGCTGCGCGAGCAGGGCGTCGAGACCCCGGTGCTGATCCTCTCGGCGCTGGGCCAGGTCGACGACCGGGTGAAGGGCCTCAAGGCCGGCGGCGACGATTACCTGCCCAAGCCCTACGCCTTCTCCGAGCTGATGGCGCGGATCGAGGTCCTGGCCCGCCGCCGCGGCGGCGGCTCCTCGGCGGAGGCGACGAGCTACCGCGTCGGCGATCTCGAACTCGACCGGCTGTCGCACCGGGTCACCCGGGCCGGCCAGGAGATCCCGCTCCAGCCGCGGGAATTCCGCCTGCTCGAATACCTGATGCGCCATGCCGGCCAGGTCGTCACCCGGACGATGCTGCTCGAACACGTCTGGGACTACCATTTCGATCCGCAGACCAACGTCATCGACGTCCATGTCTCCCGCCTGCGCGCCAAGGTCGACAAGGGCTTCGAGCGCCCGATGATCCACACCGTCCGGGGGGCCGGCTACATGGTCCGCGCCGGCGGCGAGGCGTGAGCCCGCCGGCCGTGCCGGCGGCGCAGGACGGGGTTCTGGCGCGTCTCGGCACGCTGTTCCGCACCACCGCGTTCAAGCTCTCCCTCGCCTATCTGCTGGTCTTCGCCGCCTTCGCGTTCTTCGCGCTCGGCTATGTCGCCTGGAACGCGCGGCGTGTCCTCGACGACCAGATCGTCTCGACCATCGAGGCCGAGATCAACGGCCTGTCCGACCAATACGCCTCGGGGGGGCTCCGCCGCCTCGTCGGCGTGGTCGAGCGGCGTGCGCGCGAGCCCGGCGCCTCGCTCTACCTCGTCACGACCCCGGCGGGCGAGCACGTCGTCGGGAATGTCGAGGCGCTGCCCCCGGGGACGCTGGCCCAGCCCGGCCAGGTCGAAACGGCCTACGCCCGCAGCACCGACAACGACCGTCTCGACCACCGGGCGATCGTGCGGATCTTCACCCTGCCGGGAGGCTTCCGCCTGCTCGTCGGCCGCGACGTCGAGGAGCGCGACCGCCTGCGGGCGGTGATCGGGCGGGCCTTCGCGTGGTCGCTGATGCTGGTGGTGGGCCTCGGCTTCCTCGGCAGCTGGTTCATCGCCCAGCGCGTGCTCAAGCGCGTCGACCACATGACCGAGATCACCCGCAGCATCATGGCGGGCGATCTGGACGGGCGGCTGACCCTGGCCGGCACCGGCGACGAGCTGGATCGGCTGGCGAGCAACCTCAACGCGATGCTCGACCGCATCGGCGAATTGATGCGTGGCATGCGCGAGGTCTCGGACAACATCGCCCACGACCTCAAGACCCCGCTCACCCGCCTGCGCAACAAGGCCGACGCGGCGCTCCGCGAAGGAAGCGATCCGGATGCCTTGCGGGCCGCGCTCGAGGCCAACATCGAGGAGAGCGACAACCTGATCCGGGTGTTCAACGCCCTGCTGATGATCGCCCGCCTGGAAGCCGGCAATGCCCGCGAGGGGCTCGCCGAATTCGACGCCGGGGCGGTCGCCCTCGAGGTCGCCGAGTTGTACGAAGCGGTGGCGGAGGAACGCGGCGTCGCCCTGGAAGCCCAGATCCAGGACGGGCTGGTGCTGCATGGCAGCCGCGAATTGATTGGACAGGCGATGGCGAACCTGATCGACAACGCCCTGAAATACGGTGCGGCCGCGGCCGAGCCGGTGGTCCGCGTCGCGGCGCGGCGGGAGGACGGCGACATCGTGCTGTCGGTCGCCGACCGGGGCGAGGGCATCCCGGAGGCCGAGCGCGGCCGGGTGCTGGAGCGCTTCGTGCGGCTGGAGACCGCCCGCACCCGGCCGGGCTTCGGGCTCGGCCTGAGCCTCGTCAATGCCGTTGCCCGCCTGCATCAGGGCACCTTCACGCTGGAGGACAACGCGCCGGGCCTGCGCGCCGTGCTGCGGCTGCCGGCCCCGCGCGACCAGGCGCCCAAGGAGATCGCCGCATGACCGCGTCGCTCGCCGCGCGCCTCACGGCTGCGCCCCGCCTCGCCGAGCCGGAGCGGGCGCAAACCCGATTGTCCGACCTTCTCGCCGAGGCGCCGGATCTCGCTCCCGTCCTCGGCGAGGACGGCCCGGCCCGCGACCTTCTCCTCGGCCTTGCCGATCATTCGCCGTTCCTCTGGGGCCTCGCCGCCCGCGATCCCGCCCGGCTCGCCCGTTTGCTGGCGACCCCGCCGGAAGCGTCGAACGCCGCGATCCTGGCCGACCAGCGGGGAGCGGGACTCGCGGGAGGCGACGTCGCCCGCGCCTTGCGTCGCAACCGCGCCGCCCACGCGCTGCTGGTCGCGCTCGCCGATATCGGCGGGGTCTGGTCCCTGGAGCAGGTGACGGCGGCCTTGTCGGATTTCGCCGACGCCTCGGTGAGCGCCGCGGTCGACGCGGCGCTCACTCAGGCCGCCGGCACCGGCCGCTTCCGGCCGCCGGACTTAGGCAGGCCGCAGGACGGATCGGGCCTGATCGTGCTCGGCATGGGCAAGCTCGGCGCCGGGGAATTGAACTATTCGAGCGACGTCGACCTGATCGTGCTGTTCGATCCCGACGCCGCCCCCTTGCGCGAGGGCGTCGAGGCGACGCCGTTCTTCAGCCGGATCGCGCAAACCGTCGCCAAGCTGCTCCAGGAACGCACCGCCGACGGCTACGTCCACCGGGTCGATTATCGCCTGCGGCCTGATCCCGGCTCGACCCCGACCGCCCTGTCGCTGCCCTCCGCCTACACGTATTATGAGACGGTCGGGCAGAACTGGGAGCGCGCCGCCTTCATCAAGGCCCGGCCCATCGCCGGCGATCAGGCGCGAGCCGACGACTTCCTGGCGGAGCTGCGGCCGTTCATCTGGCGCAAATACTTCGATTTCGCCTCGATCGCCGACGTGCACGCGATGAAGCGGCAGATCCACGCCGTGCGCGGCCACGGCGCCATCGCGGTGGCCGGCCACGACATCAAGCTCGGGCGCGGCGGCATCCGCGAGGTCGAGTTCTTCGTCCAGACCCAGCAGCTCGTCTTCGGCGGGCGTCGTCCCACGTTGCGCGGCCGGCGCACCCTCGACATGCTGGCCGCCCTCCACGACGAGGGCTGGATCACCCCGGAGGCCCGCGACGAACTCTCCACGGCGTATCGCTTCCTGCGCACCGTCGAGCACCGGTTGCAGATGGTGGCCGACGAGCAGACCCAGCGTCTGCCCGACGACCTTTCGAGACTCTCCCGCTTCGCCCGCTTCCTCGGCTTTCCCGACGAGGCCGCCTTCGGCGAGGCCCTGACCGCCGAGGCACGCCGGGTCCAGGGGCATTACGCGCTGCTGTTCGAGGCCGAGCCGGACCTCGCGGCGGAGGTGGGCGACCTCGTCTTCACCGGTGCCGAGGACGACCCTGCGACGCTGGCGACCCTGCGCCGCCTCGGCTTCCGGGCACCGGAACGGGCGACCGAGACCGTGCGGGGCTGGCATTTCGGCCGTCGCCCAGCGGTGACGAGCCCACGGGCCCGCGAGGTGCTGACCGAGCTGGTCCCGGCCCTGATCCAGGCGCTGTCCGGCACCGCCGATCCGGACGGGGCGCTCGCCGCCCTCGACCGCGCCTTCGGGCGGATGCCGGCCGCGGTCGAGCTTCTGACCATCCTGCGCTCGCACGAGCGGCTGCGGCTGCTCTTTGCCGATCTCCTCGGCACCGTGCCGCGGCTCGCCGACACGGTGGCGTTCAGCCCGCACGTCCTCGACGCCGTGATCGATCCCGCCTTCGTGGCGCCGGTCACGGAAGCCGACGCCCTGGCCGAGCAGTTCCGCCTCGGCCTCGGCCAGCCGCGCGACCTGGAAGATGTCCTCGACCGCAGCCGCGACGCCGCCCGCCAGTTGCGCTTCGTCACCGGTGCCCGGCTCCTCTCCGGCATCCTGCCGCCCGCGGGCGCCGGCCGGGCCTATGCGGGCATCGCCGAGGCCGCCATCGCGGTGTCGCTTCGCGCCGTGGAGGCCGCCTTCGCCGAGGACCACGGCCGGGTGCCGGGGGGCCGCATCGCGGTGCTGGGCCTCGGACGGCTGGGCTCGCGCCAGCTCACCGCCGATTCCGATCTCGACCTCGTGGTCCTGTACGATTTCGACCCGGAGCGGCGCGAGAGCGACGGGCGGCGCCGCCTCGACGCGGCGGTCTACTACAACCGTCTGACCCAGCGTCTCGTCGGCGCGCTCACCGTGCCGACCCGGCGCGGCCGGCTCTACGAGGTGGATCTGCGCCTGCGCCCGAGCGGCGGCCAGGGGCCGATCGCCAACCAGTGGCAACGCTTCTCGGCCTATTGGCGCGAGGAGGCCGCCCTGTGGGAGCACATGGCGCTGACCCGCGCGCGGGCCATTGCCGGCGATGCGCGCCTGATGACCGAGGCCGAGGCCGCCGCCGCCGCGGTCCTGTGCCAGCCGCGCGACGCCGAGGCCGTCGCCGGGGAGGTTCGGGCGATGCGCGCCTTGATCGAGCGCGAGAAGGGCGATCATGGCCCCCTCGACCTGAAGCTCGCTCCCGGCGGGCTCCTCGACCTCGACTTCCTGGCGCAGAGCCTGGTGCTGTCCCATGCGGCCGCGCATCCCGATCTCGTCGGCCTCGACGCGCCGGATGTGCTGGAGCGTGCTGGCGATCACGGCCTCATCGAAGCGGGTCAGGCCGGCCGCCTCGTCACCGCCTACCGGCTCCTCGACGACGTCCATCACTGGCAGCGGCTGATGGTCGAGGGGGATTTCGGCCGCACCGCCCCGCCGGCCGCCCGCGCCCGCCTCGCCGCTGCGCTCGGGCAGCCCGACGAGGCCGCGCTCACCGCGCAGCTCACCGAGACGCGGGGCGGGGTGCGGGAGGCTTTCGTGGCGATCCTGAGTTGAAGCGCGGCCGCCTGGCCTGCCCGCGACCGAGAGCGGCGCCCGATCGCGTTGCGTCATACCAACGGCCGACGATGCTGACGCATCGATTCGCTCTCGGGCAGGCCCGAGATCGACGCGGCCGCTGATCCAATCTCGAATTGTCGACGCCACGCGCAGATGTCCGGGACCTTGGGCTTGGCGAAAATGCGAGAACGGCACCAAAGGTCATTGTCAACGACCGTTGGTGCTACAGGTCACGACAGGATTGTCCGTCTGGAGCCCTGTTCCGTTCCATTCTCGATCTCATCGTGAGGTTGCGGGTGGGAGAGCCCGGCGCCGGCAGGATTCCCGCCGCCGTCGCGTCCTGTGACGGTATCATGGGGTCTTGTAACCGGGCCCACTCGCGGGCAAGCAGGTGCAGCACTCTTGATCTCGCGGATGCGAGATGCTGGGTGGGCAAGGGCTTGCGGCTCCATCGAACCGCCCTGTCCGAGCCATATCGGATTGTCGCCCGCGAATTTGCCCCGGTTGCTCGAATTCTGCTGTAAGCATTTGTTTTTGCTGCGTTTTATGTGACAGGCGATGCCGCATCGTCGGAAGGCGCTCCGAATTTCTGGAGCACCTGTCGGGAACATCTGTGAGTGTCGCGCATTGCAGCTGCGGAAGGATTTCGACTTCAGTTTCCGACTATCAGATGTTCCAGAATCACATAACCGTTATCTATTTGGAAGTATAAATATACGAATTGCCTGCGTGTTTGCAGAACTCGCTGCCGATCATTTGCTGCGGCAATGAGAATGTTCGAGATTTACCTTAAATTAAGCAAAATGTCGTTTCTTGCGAGGGAACGGACATCAACCGGGGACAGGGCCCGTGCTCGCCAAATTCAAGATCCTTCACAAGCTCACCGTCGCCGTCCTGCTGATTGCCGCGACGGTGGGCGCCTGTGTCTGGTACGCGCAGGGGCGCATGATGGCGATCGACGACGCCTACAGCGTGTTTCTTGTGCGGGAGGCGCGGGCGCCAGCCAGTGCCAGCCGCCTCAACCGCACCTTGTACACCCTGACCTCGGCGACGTTCCGCATCATCGCCGAGACGGACGAGGCGCAGATGCGCCGCTCCAGCACCGAATTCGACGAAGCCCTAGCGTCGATCAAGCCGACGCTCAAGGCATTGAGCGAGCAGGCACCGACCTTTGCCGGCCGCATCGACACGCTCGCCCGTGAGTTCGACGGCCTCGCCGCCAGGCTCGTGGAGGTGCGCCATCTCGGCACCGCTCACCGCAACGCCGAGGCGCTGGCGCTCGTCCGGCGCAGCGTCGATCCGGTCCTGGCCGCGCAGATCCAGGAGACCAGGACGCTCGCCCTCGACATCCAGGACTACGTCACCAAGAGCTCCAACGACCTGTCCGACCAGACCAACGCGACCCGCCTGCGGCTGATGGCCGTCAGCAGCCTCGGCCTCCTGCTGGGCCTTGCCACGGTGGCGCTGGTGGCGTTGTTCGGCGTCACCCGCCCGATCGGCCGTCTCGTGACCGTGCTCGAGCGCATGGCCCGCGGCGACATCGAGGCCGAGATTCCCGAGGCGCGCCGCGGCGACGAGATCGGCGCCATCGGCCGGGCGGTCGAAGGTATCAAGGCGATGGTGGCGCAGAAGGCGGCCGAGCAGGCCGAGATCAAGCGGATCGCCGACACGGCGGCGGCCGAGGAGCGCCGGCGCACCATGATGGAGCTGGCCGACGGGTTCGAGCGGGCGGTCGGCGGCATCGTCGGCCTGGTCTCGACTTCCGCCACCGAATTGCAGGCGACGGCCGGGCAGATGACCGGGACGGCGACTGAGACGGCGAGCCAGTCCGCCGCGGTCGCCGCCGCTGCCGAGGAGGCCGCCTCGAATGTCGGGACCGTGGCGGCGGCGGCCGAGCAGCTCGGCGCCTCGGTGGCCGAGATCGGCCGCCAGGTCGACGGGTCGGCCGGGCTCGCCCGACAGGCGGTGGCGGAGGCCGACCGGACCGGCGCCCAGGTGCGCGAACTCAGCCACACTGTCAGCCGGATCGGCGATGTCGCCAGCCTGATCTCGTCGATCGCCGCGCAGACCAATCTGCTGGCCCTCAACGCCACGATCGAGGCGGCGCGGGCCGGGGCTGCGGGTCGCGGCTTCGCGGTGGTCGCCGCCGAGGTGAAGGAACTCGCGGCCCAGACCGCAAGGGCGACGGAAGAGATCGGCCAGCAGATCGCCGCGGTGCAGAGCGCCACCGGCGAGACCGTATCGGCGATCACCACCATCACCGAGCGAATCCGCGAGATCGACACCGTGACGGTGGCGATCGCCGCCGCGGTCGAGGAGCAGGGGGTCGCCACCCAGGAGATCGTCCGCAACGTCGCCCAGGCGGCGACCGGCACCGGTGAGGTGACCGGCAACATCGCGGGCGTCGCCGGCGCCGCGGAAGAGACGGGCGCCGCGGCGACCCAGGTCCTCGCCTCGGCCACCGAGCTGTCGCGGCAATCCGAGCATCTCGGGGCGGAGGTGGCGCGGTTCCTCGCCACGGTCCGGGCGGCCTGAGCCGCCCGCCTTCCCCCGGGCTCCGCAAGAGCCCCGAAGGGCCGGCTGGGACGAGTTCCCGGCCGGCACCGCTGTCTGTCGTGGATGAAACCTCGTCACGAGGATCGGCGCCGGCCCGCACTTCTGGATGGCGGGGTTCGAGCTATCCGCCCTGCCTCTCGTCGCCTTGCCAGTCGAGCCCCGCATACTGCGCCCGCAACTCGCGCTTGAGCAGCTTTCCGGCGGTGTTGCGGGGCAAATCCTCCTGGAACAGGATCCGCTTCGGGACCTTGAACGGCGCCAGCCCGGTGCGGCAATGGGCGATCAGCTCCTCGGCCCCGGCGCTCGCGCCCGGCCGCAGCACCACCACCGCCGTCACCGCCTCGATCCAGCGCGGATGGGGCAGGGCGATCACCGCCACTTCCGAGACGCTCGGATGGGTGAACAGCACCTCCTCGACCTCGCGACTCGCCACGATGGTGCCGCCGGTCTTGATCACGTCCTTCACCCGGTCGACCACCGTGATGTAGCCGGCCTCGTCCATGATCCCGACATCGCCCGAATGGAACCAGCCGCCACGGAAGGCGTCGCGCGTCTCCTCCGGCTTGTCCCAGTACCCGGCCATCAGCTGGGGCGAGCGGTGGATGATCTCGCCGCGCTCGCCCGGCGCCACGTCGCGCAGTGCGTCGTCGACCACCCGGGTCTCGACGTTGAAGACCGGGCGGCCGCAGGAGGCCGGGCGGGCATCGTGCTCCTCGGGGCGCAGCACGGTGGCGAGCGGCGCGATCTCGCTCTGGCCGTAGCAATTGTAGGGCTGCGCCCCGGGCAGGCGGGTGCGCAACTCCTCCAGCACCGGCACCGGCATGATCGAGGCCCCGTAATAGACCCGTGCCAGGCAGGAGAGGTCGCGCCGCGCGAAGTCGGGGGAGCGCAGGAGGCTGATCCAGACCGTCGGCGGCGCGAAGAACGAGGTGAGGCGGTGCTCCTCGATCAGGCGCAGGCAGGTCTCCGGCGCCGGCGCCTCGATCAGCACCGTCTCGGCCCCGGCGAGGAGCTGGGGCATGGTGAAGGCGTGCATCTGCGCCGTGTGGTAGAGGGGCAGGGCGGCGAGCGCCCGGTCGCCGGGGCCGAAATCGAGGGCGATGATGCAGCTCAGGTATTCGGCCAGCAGGCCCCGGCTCGTCATCATGGCGCCCTTCGGTGCCGCCGTGGTGCCGGAGGTGTAGAGGAGCTGCACGACGTCGTCGTCGGCGACCGGCACGTCGACCGGCTCGACCGCGCCGTCGCCTTGTGCGAGCCGCAGCACGTCGAGGCCGCCGGTGCCGCCGAACAAGGTTCCGAACCACGGGCCGGTCGCGTCGTCCAACGCCTCCCGGGCGTTGCCCGCCAGCGCCGGATCGACGATCAGGGCCCGCGTCGCGGATTGCTCGACGATGTAGCGCAGCTCGCGCCCGGTCAGCGCGTAGTTGACCGGGACGTGGATGAGACCGGCGCGGGCGCAGGCGAGCCACAGGATCAGGTAGGCGTCCGAGTTGCGCCCCAGCGCCCCGAGCCGGTCGCCCCGCGTCAGCCCGGCTTCCAGCAGGCCGCGAGCGACCCGGTCGACGGCGCGGTCCAGGGCGGTAAAGCTCCAACGCCGCTCGCCGAACGACAGGGCAATGCGGTCGCGGTGGCGCCGCGCCGTGCGCCGCAAGGCGTCGGAGATGGTGTCGCGCCGCGCGCGTGCGGCCTCGCGGCCGGCGAGCGTCTCGTCGGATCCCATGGTGGCTCCTCCCTCAAGGCTCCGTCGTGCCCCGCCGTCGTCACGGGGCCGCGTCGCTCGTCCGATGGTATCGGCAAGGTGACGCCGCCTTCCCTTAGACGAACGGCGTAGGACGGCCGCTGGCCTCCAGGAGCCTCAGGCACGGGGCGGCCGGCACCGCGCCCGGCTGTGACGCATCGATGGTCTCCGTCCCTGAAGCCGGCGTCTTCACGATTCCTGCTCTGTCGTTTGCGGGGCTTGCTTTGGCGGGCTCCGCGGAAGGCGATTATCCCCGGGGGCATCCGGTGGCGCGCTTGAAGGCGCTGGTGAAGGTGGATTGTCCAGACAAGCCGGAGTGCAGGGCGATCTCGCCGGGCCGCGTCGCGTCGCGGTCCGGGCCAGGAGGCAACGCGCCTCCTCGAGGCGCGCGGCGCTGACGACGCTGTCCGGCGTGGTCCCCGACCGCCTTGAACATCCGCGCAAAGTGGCACGGGCTCAGGCAGGCGACCGCGGCGAGGTCCGCCACGGTCAGGTCGCGGTCGAGGTTGGGCGCAATCTGTGCCGCCGCGGTCAAGGCGATCATGTTTGTCGCCGGATCCATCACCGCTTCGGCGAATGATCCTGACCAAGCTATGCCCGTCGGCCGCCATGCCATGCGTCGCCGAGAGGGGGGCGAAACGTGGGATCGCTTCTGCAGGTCACCATCGCCGGAACCCCGTCGTGCCTCCCCCGCCCGAGACGAACCGACCGTTGGTGGCTCTGAGCGGCAACCGGCAACCATGCAGGCCGGACGTCGACAGCTTCGGTCGTAAGGATCACAGAGGACTCGAACCGGAGCCCTCGGCTGCCGCAGCGTCCGGTACCGGGCGCGGGCGCCGGTTCTCGTCGATCGCCACGAACGTGAACAAAGCCTGGGTGACCTTGATCGTCTCCTCGCTCTCCCGGGCGCGGCGCCATGCTTCGATCTGGATGCGGATCGAGGACCGGCCCACCGCGACGATCTTCGCGTAGAGGCTGACCTCGTCACCAACCACGACGGGTTGCAGGAAGGTCATCCCCTCGACTGCGATCGTGGCACAGCGCCCCCGCGCCCGCCGGGCCGCCACGTTGCCGGCCGCGAGATCCATCTGTGCCATGAGCCATCCGCCGAAGATGTCGCCGGCCGGGTTGGTATCGGCCGGCATGGCGATGGTGCGGATCACCGGAGGACCCCAGGCATTTTCAGGCGAAGCGCTGGACATCGGCAGGACCGGGGCGTGACGAAAGAGACCGGGCGTTACCATAAAGGGAAAGTGGCGCTGGGTAAGTTCGAAAATTCGAGGTTCCACGCCGCCGCATGCCGCCCCGACGGGGATCATCAGGGACGTTGGGTGGGATGGCGGAACTGCGCAAGAGGGCCTCTGAACACGACAAAGCCCGCCGGGCGTGAACCAGGCGGGCCTTGGTGTTGGCGTCGTGAGTGAGGGAATGTTGCCGTGCTT
>NZ_LABX01000170.1 GCF_001043915.1 Methylobacterium aquaticum
CCGCCCCGCGCCCCGCCTCCGCCCCCCCCCCCCCCACCCCCCCCCCCCCCCGCGGCCCCGCGCCCCCCCGCGCGCGCCCGCCGGGTCTTTGCCGTCGGGCGCCGGGGGGCCCCCCCCGCCCCGGGCCCGGGCCCGGGGCGGGCGCCGGCTCGACCGGCGCAGCCGGGACGACGGCGACCGGCTCGACAGCGGCGGCGAAGGCCGGCACGACGGGCGGACGCGGCGGCGCCGGGATGGCCGCGGCCGGTGCCGGCCCGGCCGGGGGCATCCCCGCCGCGGGCGGCGCCGGCTCGGCGGCCGGGACCGGGGCGGCGGCGGGGGCCAGATCGGCGGCGAGGACCGGTGCGGGCGCGGCAGCCGGCTCGGGCTCGGCCGGATGAGCGGAGGCCGCCGTGGGCATCGCCGGGGCGGGCATGGCCGGGGCGAAGACCGGCGCCGTCGCGACGGGCGCTTCCGGCATCGGCTCCGGCTCGGGCCGGCGCGCCGGCGGGCGCCCACCCCCGCGCCCGGGCGGGTCGCCGGCCAGCAGGGCCTTGGCGACGACGCTCCCGACCGCGAACAGGAAGGCGATCACCGTGGCGAAGAGGATGATCGGCAGCTTCTTGGGGAAGGACGGCAGGTCCGGCACCACCGCGCGGGAGACCACGCGGGCATCGGCCGGGGCGGCGCTTGCCGCATCGCGGGCCGCGGCCTCGCGGAAGCGGCCGAGATAGGATTCGAGCTGCTCGCGCTGGGCCTTCGCCTCGCGCTCCAGGGCACGCAGCTCGACCTCGTCGCCATTCGCCTTGGCGACGATCCCGCGCTGCGCGTCCACCGCCGCCTGAAGGCTCTCGACCCGGCTGCCGGCGATGCGGGCATCGTTCTCGAGCGTCCGCACCGCGCGGTCGGCGGCGGCACGGATCTGGGTCTCGAGGCCCTCGAGCTGGGCGCGCAGCTCCTTCATCCGCGGATGCTGCGGCAGCAGGGTGCGGGCCTCCAGCGCGAGCTGCGCCTTCAGGCCGATGCGCTGCTCGACGAGGCGGCGGATCAGCTCGTTGTTGGCGACGTCCGGGATCTCGAAGCCGCGGCCATCCTTCAGCATCTCGCGGATCAGCTTGGCCTTGGCGCCGGCATCGGCCTGGGCGGCGCGGGCCTGGGTGAGCTGGGTCGACAATTCGGCGAGTTGCTGGGCGGCCAGCGGCTGGTTGGCGGTGCCGCCGCTGCCGATCAGCCCGTTGCGGGCCCGGAACGCCTCGACCTTCGCCTCGGCCTCCGCGACGCGGCTGCGCAGGGTGTCGATATTGGTGCCGAGCCAGGTCGAGGCGTAGCGCGCCGTGTCGACCTTGGCGGCGGCAAGCGACGAGATGTAGAGATCCGAGATGGTGTTGGCGGCCTTGGCGGCCAGTTCCGGGTCCTTCGAACGGAACTCGATCGTCAGGATGCGCGACTTGCCGGCCGGATAGACCAGCAGTCGATCGAAGTATTTCTCCAGCACCCGGTCGACCGGCTCGCGGTCGAGGGGGTTCTGGGCGAGGCCGAGCATCACCAGCACCTGCTGGAGTTCGCCGACGCCCTTCACCAGCGGGTCGAATTCGGGGTTGCCGACGAGGCCGAGGCTCTTGATCGCCTCGCGGGCGATGTCGCGCGACATCACCACCTGGACTTGGCTCGCCACCGCCTGCTCGTCGATCGGCAGCGGAATCTCGCCCCGATCCTGTTGCAGCCGCGTCAGCGCGCTGTCGCGGCTCTCCAGCAGCAGCTTGGTCTCCGCGGTGTAGCGCGGCGGCACCAGCTGCACGAAGGCGACGGAGAGCCCAAAGGCCGCCACGGTCGGCAGCAGGATGACGAACCACCGCCGCCCGAGCAGGCGGCCGACATCGCCGAGGGTCAGCCCGTCCTCCGCGCCCCGGTCCCGGTCCGCCGGATCGGGACCGGGGTCGCCGGCCGTCGCCGCGCCTTTGGGGTTCGCGCCCTTGGGGGTCTTGTCAGGATTCCTGGGGCCCTTGCGGCCCCGGCCGTCGAGACGGTCTGGCAGGCGGGCATGCGACCGCTCGGCGAAGGGGAAGACGCGGGGCATTGCGAACCGTCGATGATGAGGCGGGAAATGGCCCTGACCGGGCCCTGCCGCAAGCACACTCGATTAAGGTTGCTGCCGGGTTAAGGCTCAGATCCTCTTCGTCGATCCTGGGCACCGACGGGTGAGACTTCATTAACCACGATACCGTAGGGCTGGGGACAACTTCTCCTGCATGATTTGGACTGGCCGGAAGCGATGAACCGACGCGCCCTTCTCACAGGCTTGGCGACCACGCTCGCGCTCGGCGGCTGCCTGAGGCCCGAATACCGCACGGCGCTCCTCGACGAGACCGGCACCGGCTCGATCGGCGCCGCTTACTCGCTCGCCGCCGGAGACCGGTTGCGGGTGATCGTGTTCGGCCAGGACAACCTGTCGAACATCTACGCGGTCGACGGGGCAGGGCGCATCGCCATGCCGCTGATCGGTCCGATCAAGGTGGCCGGTGGCTCGACCGCCCAGGCCGCCCGCGCCATCGAGGCGCGCCTGCGCGAGGGCTTCGTGCGCGAGCCCCACGTCACGGTCGAGGTCGAGGTCTACCGCCCGTTCTTCATCCTGGGCGAGGTCACCACCTCGGGCCAGTACCCGTTCGTGAGCGGCATGACCGTCGAGACCGCGGTGGCGATCGCCGCGGGCTTCGGCCCCCGTGCCGCCCGCGACTACGCCGTGCTCACCCGCGAGGGGCCGACCGGCCTGATCTCCGGCATCGTGCCGATGACCTATCCGGTCCGCCCCGGCGACACGATCGTCATCAAGGAGCGCTGGTTCTGACACCCGGGCGGCTGCGCGGCGTCCCGGCTTTCGACAAACCGGCCTCGACGTGCGCTCACCGCCGGTTAACCACGCTCGCGCCGGCCCGGGGGCGGACCGATCGTCGCGGCCGCCCCTTAACCGCCCGGCCACGGGCCTCGGACTAGATCGATGCTGCCGCGCGACCCGTGCCGCGGTGCCGTCATCCGTCTCGAGGGCATGCCCGTGGCCGCCTCCCAACTCCGCCTCGCCGCCGATCCTGCGCCGTTGGAGGCTGCACCGGCACCCCGGTCCGAGACCGCCCCGCGCGAGCGCATCCTGCACGTCTTCCGCGCCCCGGTCGGCGGCCTGTTCCGCCACGTCCTCGACGTCGCGCGGTTGCAGGCGGAGGGCGGTCATGCGGTTGGCCTGTTCTGCGATGCGAGCACCGGCGGCGCGCGGGCGGAAGCGGCCCTGGCCGATCTGGCGCCGCACCTCACCCTCGGCGTCACCCGCGTGCCGATGCACCGCAACCCGCATCCGAGCGACGTTGCCGCGGTGGCGGCGCTGTCGCGGCTCGCCCGCCGTCTGGAGCCCACCGTGCTGCACGGGCACGGTTCCAAGGGGGGCCTGTTCGCCCGGCTGGTACCGGTCGGGACCGGGATCCGCCCGGTGCGGGCCTATACGCCGCATGGCGGCAGCTTCAACTACCACCCCGGCACGCCGCTCCACCGCCTGTACATGCTGGCCGAAGGGCTGCTGACCCGGCGCACCGACGTCTTCCTGTTCGAGAGCGATTACATTGCCGGTCGCTACCGCGCCTTTGTCGGCCCGACCGACCGACTGACGCGGGTGGTGCATAACGGCATCGCGGATGCCGAGTTCGCCCCGATCGTGCCCGGGCCGCACCCGCTCGACCTCGTCTATATCGGTGAATTGCGCGAAGCGAAGGGCGTGCCGGTCCTGTTCGAGGCGCTGGCGCGCCTGCGCCAGGAGCACGGGCGGCGCCTGACCCTGCTGGTGGTCGGCTCCGGTCCGGACGAGGCCACCCTGCGCGACCGCGCCGCCTCCCTCGGCCTTGCCGGGGACGTGCGGTTCGAGCCGCCGCAGCAGATCCGCGCGGCGTTGAGCCGTGCCACCGTGATGGTGGTGCCCTCACTCGCCGAGTCGCTGCCCTACGTGATCCTCGAGGCCGTGGCCGCCGCGCAGCCTCTCGTCTCGACCGATGTCGGCGGCATCCCGGAGATCTTCGGGCCCGCCGCCCCCGTGCTGGTGCCGCCCCGCGATGCCGGCGCCCTGGCCCGGGCGATCCTGCACAAGATCGACCAGGACCCGGCGCAGCGCTCCGGGGAGGCCGCAGCCCTCAGCGCCTTCGTCCGCTGCCGCTTCTCGATGAACAAGATGGCCAATGACGGCCTTGCCGGATACGCCGCCGCGCGGGCCCGGCACGGCTGACGCGCCGCCCGCATGCCGCCGATTTTCGAGAAACCCATCGCGGTCGCCTTAAGCCTTCGCTCAGGGCTTGGGGGCACGATCGCGATCCTAACCCGCGGCCGATGCGGCACTTTCTCCTCCTCGACCGAGACCGGAACCGTGTCATGAGTGCGTTCGACGTCCGCGACATCCTCAAGACCGTAGCGGCCGACCAGGGCGGCCCGCTGGGCCGCGCCGGGCTGGACCGCGAGGCCGTGCCGCCCGCCGAGACGGTGGCGCCGGTGCGGCCCAACCCGGCCGTCTCCCCGGTGGTCTTCACCGGCTGCGTCCGGGCGATCGAGTTCGCCCTCGTGGCGCTCGCCGGCCTGTGCGCCCAGCGCTGGCTGCTGGCCGGCGAGGTGCCACTCCATCTCGGCTACGCCGCGGCGATCCTCGGCCTCGCCGCCGTCAACGTGCTGGTGCTGCAAGCGCTCGGCGCCTACGGCATCCGGGCGTTCCGGGCCTTCTTCAGCGTCGGCGCCCGGGTCGTGCTCGGCTGGTCGCTGGTGATGCTGCTCGCCGCCACCGCCTTGTTCTTCGCCAAGCTCGGCGACAACTACTCGCGGCTGTGGCTGGGCACCGTCTATGGCGGCGGTCTGGCGCTGCTGGTGGCCGAGCGGCTGGTGCTGTCGCTGGTGGTGAGCGCGCAGATGCGCCGCGGCCGCTTCGACCGGCGCGTCGCCATCGTGGGCGGCGGCGAGCCGGCCGAGGCGCTGATCCGGGCGATCGAGGCGCAGGCCGATTCCGGCCTCAAGGTCGTCGGCCTGTTCGACGACCGCAACGACGGCCGCTCGGCCGACGTGGTCGCGGGCTACCCGAAGCTCGGCACCGTCAGCGATCTCGTCACCTTCGCCCGCCGGACCAAGGTCGACCTGATCGTGTTCACGCTGCCGATCTCGGCCGAGGCGCGCATCCTCCAGATGCTGGCCAAGCTCTGGGTCCTGCCGGTCGACATCCGCCTCTCGGCCCATGCCTCGAAGCTGCGCCTGCGCCCGCGCAGCTATTCCTATCTCGGCTCGGTGCCGGTGCTGGACGTGTTCGACCGGCCGATCGCCGATTGGGACGTCGTCGTGAAGAGCGTGTTCGACCGTGTGGTCGGCGCCATCCTGCTGCTGATGCTCTCGCCCGTGATGCTGGCGGTTGCGCTTGCCGTGAAGCTCACCTCGCCGGGGCCGGTCTTCTTCCGGCAGAAGCGCCACGGCTTCAACAACGAGGTGATCGAGGTCTACAAGTTCCGCTCGATGTATATCGACCAGTGCGACTATGCGGCGAACAAGATCGTCACCAAGGGCGATCCCCGGGTGACGCGGGTCGGCCGCATCATCCGCAAGAGCTCGCTCGACGAGCTGCCCCAGCTCATCAACGTGGTGAAGGGCGACCTGTCCCTGGTCGGGCCGCGCCCGCACGCCCTGCACGCGAAGGCCGCCAACACCCTCTACGATCAGGTCGTCGACGGCTACTTCGCCCGTCACAAGGTCAAGCCCGGGATGACCGGCTGGGCCCAGATCAACGGCTGGCGCGGCGAGACCGACACCAACGAGAAGATCCAGCGCCGCGTCGAGCACGACCTGTACTACATCGAGAACTGGTCGGTGTTCTTCGACTTGCAGATCCTGGCGATGACCCCGCTGGCCCTGTTCAAGACCGAGAACGCCTACTGACAACAGACGAGGGGGGCGGGACAGGGGCCTTTCTGTCCCTACCCTCCGGGGTCGGATCGCGGACGATCAATCGGTTTTCGCTGATCTCGTCGAAGAGGCCCCGGGCCCTTTCCACAGGGAAGGCCCGGGGCCTCTTGTTCTGGCCGGCGCCGTCACTCCGCCGTGGCGGACACCGTCAGCCGGTCGAAGATCTTGCCCGGGCTCGGGGCGGTGCTGACATCCATCAGGCCGAGCCCGCCGGGATCCTTCGCGGTGGCGCTGACCGAGAGGCGGCCGGGCTTGACCACGAAGCGGGACACCGCCTGGCCGAGCGCCTTGGCGGAGGGCGAGCCGCCGAGCACCGCCGGGATCCCCAGCATCGCGGCGGTGCCGTATTCCTGCTGCAACTCCTCGGGCTTGAGGCTCTGGACCTTGGCCTGCTGATCGACGAAGCGCTGGAACAGGCCGCCATTCTCCAGGGTGAGCGCCAGCGACTTGGCGCTGGCGCCGAGCAGCGCCAAGGAAGACACCATCGGCTCGGGGTCGAACACCTCCTTGCCGATCCCGCCGATCGTGCCGGTGATCTTGGCGGTGCCCATGTCCTTGCCCGTCAGCGTCACGTCGCGCAACGTCACCTCCTGGGCAGCCTCGTCCCAGCGGGCATCGAGCGTGCCGGAGAGGTCGAGGGCGGTGTAGCCGAGGCCGGCGAGATCGGAGAGGATCGGCGCCTCGGTGCCGGGCGGGACCGCGCAGGTGAAGCCGTCGAAGGAGAAGCGCGAGGCGGTCGGCACGCCGTCGCGCGGCTCGCTCATCGCGAGGGCGGTGCTCCGGACGGCGAAGCGCAGCGGACCCGTGGATTCCGCCGGATCCTGGGGTGAGGCTTTGGGCAAGGTTTGGGGCGGCACGTCCGGCGCCGGCAGATCGACGTCGAGGCCGTCGAGAGCGATGCGCCCGAAGCCCGGTGCGTAGCGACGCAGCTCGGCCTGATCGAGCGGGCCGGCGGCGGCCCGGCGCAGGCCCTCCAGCACCGGCTTGAGCGACAGGCCCGAGAGGGTGAGCCCCTTCAGGGCGACGCGGCCGGCGGGGGCGTCGACCGTCAGCCCCTCGGCCGTCATCCGGCCGGCGCCGTCGCCCGTCCCGTAGCTCAGGCGGGCGAGGCTCGCCTGGACCGGCTTCGGCTTCGGGCCGCCGCCGGGCGCCGCGACGCTGATGCCGGTGATCTCGAGCCCGCCGATGTCGATCCCGGCCAGCAGGTCGGCGGCGAGGCCCGACAGGCGGGACCGCTCCGGCCCCTCGGCTTTGGCACCTCCCTTGCCGGTTGCATCGGCCAGGGCCCGGACCGACTCCCCCCAGGGGATCGTGGTCGGTCGGCCGGTGAGGTCGCGGGCATCGATCCGGGCGATGCGGAACGCCGCCCCGTCGGAGCCGGTGAGCGCGATGTCCTCGGCGGTGACGCCGCCATAGACCCGGATCGGCGCCGCATCGGGGCCGCCGGACTCGGTGAACAGACGCGCGAGGCCGGGCAGGTCGACCTCGCGGGCGCTCAGCCGGCCATAGGCCCCGGCGGCGTCGGGACCCGGCCCCTCGACCGTCAGGGTTGCGCCGCCGGCCTCCAGCGTGCCGATCCGGCCCGCCACCACGGCCTTGGCGACGACGTCGTGATAGAGCGCGACCTGCACCCGATCGCCGACCGGCTGCTCGACCCGCAGCACCGGGATCACGATCTCGCGGGCGGAGAGCCTGTCGAGGCGGGTGCGCCACGGCGCCGGTCCGGCCGGGTCGAGGATCGCCCGCACCTCGTCCCGCGACAGGGCGGTGCCGCGCAGTTCGAGCTTGGGCGCCTTCAGGGTGACGGGGCCGAGCGGCAGCACCACCTCGTCGAGGGCCACGATGGCGTCCTGCGCCAGGGCGGGGCCGGCGAGCCACGGCACCACCGGCAGGGCGGCGGTCAGCGTGGCGCAGGCGACGGCGCCGAGCGCGGCCCGGGCCACGCCCGTTGTCGAGAAGCGGGTCATGGCGGAGCGTCCCGGGGTCGTGTCAGGCGAGATTACAGGGAGAACGAGGTGCCGCAGCCGCAGGAGGCGGTCGCCTGCGGGTTCTCGATCTTGAACGACTGGCCGATCAGGTCGTTGACGAAATCGATCGTCGCGCCCTCCATGTACGGCAGCGAGGTCGGGTCGACCAGCACCGTGGCGCCGTCCCGCTCCACCGCCAGGTCGTCGGCGGCGCGATCCTTCGCGATGTCGAAGGCATATTGGAACCCGGAGCAGCCGCCGCCATTCACGCTGATGCGCAGCATCGCGCCGGGGGGCTCGGCGCCCATGATCTCGTTGATGCGGCGGGCGGCGCGGGACGTCAGGGTGATCGGGGTCATCGACGGCTTCTCGGGTGGGGGTCCGGCGTGCGATGGCAACATAAGAATGGACGCCGTGCGCTGCAACCGTGGCGCAGGGATGGCGGATGAGGGCAGGACCGTGAGACGGACAGGCGAGCGCTGGCGGGCCCCCTACGGCAGCGATCCGTTCGCGTCGCGCGGGCGGCTGATCCCGGAAAGCCCGTCACCGACCCGCACCGACTTCCAGCGCGACCGCGACCGGATCGTGCATTCGGCCGCTTTCCGGCGGCTCAAGCACAAGACCCAGGTCTTCGTCCATCACGAGGGCGACCATTACCGCACCCGCCTGACCCATACCCTGGAGGTGAGCCAGATCGCCCGCGCGCTCGCCCGGGCGCTCGGCCTCGACGAGGATCTGGCCGAGGCCCTGGCGCTCGCCCACGATCTCGGCCACACCCCGTTCGGCCATACCGGCGAGGATGCCCTGCATGCCTGCATGGCGGCGCATGGCGGCTTCGACCACAACGCCCAGGCCCTGCGGCTGGTGACCCGGCTGGAGCGGCGCTATGCCACCTTCGACGGCCTCAACCTGACCTGGGAGACCCTGGAGGGGCTGGTCAAGCATAACGGCCCGCTCCTGACCCGGGACGGGCGGCCGACGCCGCATTACGCCGAGGGCGGCATCCCGGTGGCGATCACCGAGTACGACGCCGTCAACGACCTCGAACTGTCCAGCTTTGCCGGGCCCGAGGCCCAGGTGGCGGCTTTGGCCGACGACATCGCCTACGACGCCCACGACCTCGACGACGGGTTGCGGGCCGACCTCTTCCGCCTCGACGACCTCAAGGAGGTGCCGTTCCTCGCCGGCCTCCTCGACGAGATCGCCCGCACCTATCCGGGCCTGGAGCGCTCGCGGATGGTGCACGAACTCGCCCGCCGGGTCATCACCCGCTTCGTCGAGGACGTGATCGCCGAGGCCGAACGCCGCCTCGCCGCGCTTCGGCCCACCGACGCCGCCGCGATCCGCCACGCTGCCGCCCCGGTGGTGGCGTTCTCGGAGGCGATGGCGGCGGCCGACCGGGACATCAAGACCTTCCTGTTCGCCCGGATGTACCGGCATCCCGGCGTGATGGCGGTACGCCGCCGCGCCGCCGCGATCGTCGAGGACCTGTTCGCCACCTTCCGGCACGACCCGACCCTCATGCCCGAGGAGTGGAGCGCCGGCCTGTCAGGCTCCGACGATCCCCGCACCCCCCGCCGCGTCGCCGACTTCATCGCCGGCATGACCGACAATTATGCGGTGCGTCAGCACCGCCGGCTGTTTGCCGAGACGCCGGACCTGCACTGGGTGACCTGGCCGGGCATGGACGGGTGAGGGAGCGGGGGATGGCAGGGATGGCACGGCCCTGGGCCGGCGATCCCAGGCCATCTCGCACGTCCGTCTCTCACGTCGTCGCGATCACCTTCTGCAAGCAGACCGTCTGGGTGTCGCGGTAGCCCAGATGGTCGTAGAAGCCGACCACGCCCGCGTTGTCCCGCCGCACCAGCAGCTGCACCTTCCACACGCCCCGCGCCGCCAGCCACGCTTCGCCCGCCTCGACGATCCGCCGTCCGAGCCCGCCGCCCTGCTGCCCGGGCGACACCGCCACGTAATAGAGCCAGCCCCGGTGCCCGTCCTCGCCGGCCATCGCGCTTGCGACGATGCGGCCCTCTCGCTCCGCCACCAGAACGGTGCCGTGTGGCCCGCGCCGGGCGAAGGCGATGTCGGTCACCGGGTCGTTCCAGGGCCGCGCCACCCCGGCTTCGTGCCACAGGGCGATCACCGCCGGCACGTCGGCATCCTCGATCTCGCGGATGATCGGCGTCATGGTCGCTCTCTTGGTCGCTTTCTTGGTCGGGCTCTCTTGGTCCGGCTCTCGTGTCGATGCCGGCTTGCCGGGACCGACCGATCTGCCTGCCATTCCGAGGCCGAAACCATCACGGTAGTGCTCGACAACGCCCGCTACAAGCGATCGCGCGAACTCAAGGCGTGGCTCGACCAGCCCGGATGTCGGCTGCGGCTGATCTATCTGCCGTCCCACGCACCCGATCTCAACCTGACCGAGCGGTTCTGGCACTTTTTCGAGCGCCAGGTCTTGTTCAATAAATCTTACGAGACATTCGCCTTGTTTAAGCAAGTTTTCGATCAATTCCTCGAGCGCCTGCACGAGCACGAGGCTGACCTCGCTACTCTCATCACCAACCGCTTCCACCTCATCAGACATCCCAAAACCGGGATTCCTTCCGCGTAGCGGTATACCAAGCACTGCTCGCCATCGGCAGCAGCGTCGCCGACGCGGCGCGATCCACCTCTGCACCCCGCGTGTCCGCCCTCGCCTCGATCCGGTCGAAGCCGCCCTCGCGGAGTGCGCGAAGCAATCGGTGATCCAGTCGGCGTCCGGCATGTTCCTCAGGACCGACGGGCTGCCTGGGCCGGTCATGGTGAACAAGTTCGGGAAGCCTGGAACCTGAATCGCCCGACCAAGCCCTCCCGGCGCGCGCCACTCATGAGGGCGCCGTCGCCCGGGCGGCTTCTCCGCACCGGGGTCAGGCCGCCTTGAGCGGCGGGGCCGGGTGCAGGTCGAGCGGCCGGCCGGCCTTGGCGACCTGCCCCGGCACGTCGTGGCCGACGAGGCGGGGCAGGCCGCGGGAGAGGGTCAGCAGGGCGTCGAGGTCGAGGCCCGTCGCGAGACCCATCTCCTCGGCCATGCTGACCAGATCCTCGGTGCAGATGTTGCCGGTGGCGCCGGGCGCGAACGGGCAGCCGCCGAGGCCCCCGAGCGCCGCGTCGAACCGGCGCGCCCCGGCCTCGTAGGCGGCGAGCACGTTGGCGAGGCCGCAGCCGCGGGTGTTGTGGAAGTGCAGTGTCAGGCGCTCGGCGCCGACGAGCGGCAGCACCCGGGCGACGAGGCGGGCGACCTGGCGTGGGTTGGCCATGCCGGTCGTGTCGGCGAGCGTCACCCCGTGGATGCCAAGCGCCAGGTAGCGCTCGACCTGGGCGATCACCTTGTCCTCGGGCTGAAGCCCCTCGAACGGACAGCCGAAGGCCGTCGCCGCGGTGGCGTTCACGCCGACCTGGCCGCGCACCGTCTCCATGATCGCGGCAAAACCCCGGATCGAGGCGTCCGGCGTCATGCCCATATTGGCGCGGTTGTGAGTCTCGCTCACCGAGGCGACGAGGTTGATCTCGTCGGCCCGGGCGGCGAGCGCCCGCTCGGCACCCTTCGGGTTGGGGACGAGGGCGACGTAGGTCGTGCCGGACCGGCGGGTGATGCCCGAAAAGACCTCGGCCGCGTCGACGAGCGCCGGCACCGCCTTCGGCGAGACGAAGGACGAGACCTCGATGCGGGTGAAGCCCGCCTGCGACAGGGCGTCGATCAGTCGGATCTTCTCGTGGGTCGGCACGAAGACCGGCTCGATCTGGAAGCCGTCGCGGGTCGCGACCTCCTGGATGACGATGTCGGCTCGGACGAGGGTCTCGCTCATGCGACGGCTCCCTTCTGGCGCAGGGCCGCGATGCCGGCCTCGTCGAAGCCGAGATCGGACAGCACCGCATCGGTATGGGCGCCGAGTGCCGGGCCCGGCCAGCGCACCGCGCCGGGCGTCTCGGACAGCTTCGGCACGATGCCGGGCATCTTCACCCGGGTGTCGCCGGGCAGCTCCGCTTCCAGGATCATGCCGCGGGCGGTGTAATGCGGGTCGGCGACGATATCGGCGACCGAGTAGATCCGACCGGCCGGCACCTCGGCGGCGTCCAGCACGGCAAGCGCCTCCGCCACCGTGCGGCCCCTGGTCCAGTCCGCGATGACCCCATCGAGCATCGCGGCCTGGTGCGAGCGGCCCTCGTTGTTGCGGAACGCCGGATCCTCGGCGAGATCGGGCCTGCCGATCGCATTCATCAGGCGGCGGAAGATCGGGTCGCTGTTGCCGGCGATGACCACGAAGCCGCCGTCCCGGCTCGGATAGGTGTTGGACGGCGTGATGCCCGGCAGCGCCCCGCCGGTGCGGGTGCGGACCTCGCCCAGCAGGTCGTATTCCGGCACCAGGCTCTCCATGACGTTGAACACGCTCTCGACCAGCGAGACGTCGATCACCTGGCCGGCGCCCTGGCCGGTCTTGACCCGCAGCAGCGCCATCAGGGCGCCGATGACGCCGTGGAGCGAGGCCAGCGTGTCGCCGATGCTGACGCCGACGCGGGCGGGCGGGGTGCTCGGGTCGCCGGTGGTGAAGCGCAGGCCGCCCATCGACTCCCCGATCGCCCCGAAGCCCGGCCGGTCGCGGTAGGGCCCGGTCTGGCCGTAGCCGGAGATGCGGACCATCACGAGGTTCGGGTTCAGCGCCGACAGCACGTCCCAGCCGAGGCCCAGCTTTTCCAGGCCGCCGGGGCGGAAGTTCTCGACGACGACGTCGGCGCCCTGCGCCAGCTGCGTCACGATGGCGAGGCCGTCCGGGGATTTCAGGTTGACGGCGATCGACTTCTTGTTGCGCGATTGCAGGTACCACCAGAGCGAGGTGCCCTCGTGCATCTTGCGCCACTTGCGCAGGGGATCGCCCTCGCCCGGCGGCTCGACCTTGATCACCTCGGCGCCGAACTCCGCCATCAGCCGGGTCGCGAAGGGCGCGGCGATCAGCTGGCCGAGTTCCAGGACGCGAATGCCCGCGAGCGGACCACTCATGACGTCTCCTCCGGTGCGATATGTCCTCGGGCTTTCCATAAGTGAAGAAGGCCCGGCGGATCCAACCGTATCTCGCGAGCGACCGTTCCCGTCGCGAGACCGCACAGCGAGACCGCCCTTGAGCGAAGGCGCGGGGCCGCCTCGCGCCTGGCCCAGGAAGCGGTGAGCGGCACCGCCACCCGCGGCATCGCACCGCCGACGAGGCAGAGGCGCTGCGGGATCACCCGTTCGGCCCCTCTCAGCCTGGACCACGCGGCAGACCGCTCCGATGCCCGTGACATGGGCCCGCCGGCGCATCGGCGAAAACGCGCGGCCGTCGTCACGGCGGGGGCGCACGTCCCGCCACCGCCGCCCACGCCATCCATCGGATCTTCGACGGGTTTACCGAGGCGCCGATAAGATCATCACGCCCCTGCACCGAGACAGTGATCGATCGTCATCCTGCTTCATGGAATGCTGTCCGACTTTGGGGAAGGCCGTTCTCCCAGAATGCCGCGCGAGAACAGCGACACCGGCGGGCGGCACGTCGCCGCGCCGGTTTCGCGCACTGGTGGGACCAGGCACCTTCCCTTAAGGTGCCCGAATGAAACCGGTTCGGATCCGAACGGCGCGAGACACGAGGGCGGCCATGCGGTCTGTGCAACCGGCGGAACTGACGGCTTGCGACAGGGAGCCGATCCACATCCTCGGAACGTTGCAGCCGCATGGATTCCTGCTGGCCCTCGAAGGACCGGACCTGCGCATCGTCCAGGCCAGCGCGAACCTGCCCGATCTCCCGGGACGTCCCGCCGCCCGGGCGCACGGCAGGCCGTTGAGCCAGGCGCTGCCGGAGGTCTCGGCGCCGATCGTCGACGTGCTGACGGCGGATCTCGGCCAGAATCCGGGACAGGGCGGGGCGGCCTATCTCGGCACGCTCACCCTCGAGACGGAGGCGGGCCCCTGCGCCTACGACCTCGCGGCGCACCGCTCCGGCGCCCTCACCGTGCTCGAATTCGAGGAGAGTGCCGGCGAGGCCGCGGCGGGCAATCTCGACATGCTCTACCCGCGCCTGCGCGCCTTCATCGAGGCGCTGCACGGGGCCGGGACGGTGGAGGATCTGTGCGGGCTCCTGGCTGCCGACATCCGCCAGCTCACCGGGTTCGACCGCGCCCTGGTCTATCGCTTCGATCGTGACTGGAACGGAACCGTCGTGGCCGAGGACGGCAACGGCGTGCTGCCCTCCTATCTCGATCTGCGCTTCCCCGCCTCCGACATCCCGGCTCAGGCGCGCGAACTCTACCGCCGCAACCGCCTGCGCATCATCCCGGATGCCGCCTACGCCCCGGTGCCGATCGTGCCGGTGCTCACGCCCTCGACCGGGGCGCCCCTCGACCTCAGCCAGTCGGTCCTGCGCAGCGTCTCGCCGGTCCATGTCGAGTACATGCGCAACATGGGTACCGCGGCCTCGATGTCGATCTCCATCCTGGTCGAGGGCGCGTTGTGGGGCCTGATCTCCTGCCACAACAAGACGCCCCGCCGGGTGCCGCTGCCGGCCCGCAACGCCTGCGACATCCTCACCCAGACCTTCGCCCTGCAACTCGCCGCCAAGGAGCGCGGCGCGCTCGCCGAGCAGCGCCTGGCGCTCGGCGCGATCCAGGCGCGGCTCCTCGCCTTCATGGCCGAGGAGGAGACCTTCGTCGAAGGCTTCCTCAAGCACCCGGAGGACGTGCTGGCGCTCACCGATGCCGGCGGCGCGGCGATCGTCACCGACCAGCGCTGCCACCTGATGGGCCGCACGCCCACCGAGCGGCAGGTGCGCGGCGTCTACGAGTGGCTGTCGGCCGAGCATGCCGGCGCTCCGGTCCACGTCACGGAAGCCCTGTCCGAGGAATACCCGCCCGCCAAGACCATCGCCGACACCGCGAGCGGGCTCCTCGCCATCTCGATTTCCGAGAAATATGCCAGCTACGTGCTGTGGTTCCGGCCCGAGGTGGTGCAGACCGTGCGCTGGGGCGGTGACCCGACGAAGGCCGCCACCAAGGACCCGGCCGGCGGGCCCGACCGGCTGCACCCGCGCAAATCCTTCGAGACCTGGAAGGAGACCGTGCAGGGCCGGTCCCGGCCCTGGTCGGTGCCGGAGGTCGACACCGCCAAGGACCTGCGCGCCGCGGTGCTCGGCATCGTGCTGCGCCGGGCCGAGGAGCTGGCGGCCCTGACCGAGGAATTGCAACGGTCGAACAAGGAGCTGGAAGCCTTCTCCTACTCGGTCAGCCACGACCTTCGGGCGCCGTTCCGCCACATCGTCGGCTATGCCGAGCTCTTGCGCTCGCGCGAGGGCGACAAGTTCTCGGAGCGCGGGCGGCGCTACATCGACACCATCATCGAGGCGGCGTTCTCGGCCGGCACCCTCGTCGACAACCTGCTGACCTTCTCGCAGATGGGCCGCAATGCCCTCAACCGCATTCCCTGCGACATGAATCAGCTGGTCGAGGACGTGCGCCGGACGATGATCCGCGACATCCCCCTCGAACGGACGATCCGCTGGCAGGTCGGCCCCCTCGGCCGGGCCCAGGCCGACCCGGTGATGATGCGCCTCGTGATCGAGAACCTGCTCTCGAACGCCGTGAAGTACACGCGCGGGCGGGCCGAGGCGGTGATCGAGGTCGGGCGCGAGGCGGACCGCGACGGCGACGCGGCGTTCTACGTCCGCGACAACGGCGTCGGCTTCGACATGGCCTATGTCGCCAAGCTGTTCGGCGTGTTCCAGCGCCTGCACCGGGTCGAGGACTTCGAGGGGACCGGCATCGGGCTCGCCAATGTGCGGCGCATCGTCGAACGTCATGGTGGACAGGTCTGGGCTGAGGGTGTCCTGGGCGAGGGCGCGACCTTCCATTTCACGCTTCCCATCCGTTAGAGACGCGTCATGGCCGATCTGAAGCCGATCCTCCTCGTCGAGGACAATCCCAACGACATCGAACTGACCCTCGCGGCCCTCGAGAAGAGCCAGCTGGCGAACAAGATCGTCATCTGCCGCGACGGGGCGGAGGCGCTCCAATTCCTGCGCCGCCAGGGACCGCACGCCGAGCGGCCGGTGCAGGACCCGGCCGTCGTCCTCCTCGACCTGAAGCTGCCCAAGGTCGACGGGCTGGAGGTGCTGGCGGCGGTGAAGGGCGATCCCCGCATGCGGGCGATTCCGATCGTGATGCTGACCTCGTCGCGGGAGGAGAGCGACCTCGTCCGCTCCTACCAGCTCGGGGTGAACGCCTTCGTGGTCAAGCCGGTCGGGTTCAAGGAGTTCTTCGAGGCGATCCAGGATCTCGGCGTGTTCTGGGCCGTGCTCAACGAGCCGCCGCCCCACCGGACGGACTGGCCTCGTGACTGACGCTGCGGCACCCGAGGACGGCGCGGCGCCCCTGCGCATCCTGCTCCTCGAGGACAGCGACCTCGATACCGAGCTGCTCACCGCGGTCCTGGAGGATGCGGGGCTTGCCGTCGCCATCGAGCGGGTGATCACCCGCGGCGCCTTCGCGGCGGCCACGGCGAGGCGCTGCCACGACATCATCCTGGCCGATTACGTGCTGCCCACCTTCGACGGCATGGGTGCGCTCGCCACCGCCCGCGAGAACTGCCCGGAAGTTCCGTTCGTGTTCGTCTCCGGCACGCTCGGCGAGGACGTCGCCGTCGAGGCGTTGAAGCACGGCGCCACCGACTACGTGACCAAGCAGCGCCTCGACCGGCTGCCGCGGGTCATCCTGCGCGCCCTCGCGGAGGCCCGCGCCCATCTGCGCCGGCGCGCCGCCGAGCAGGCCCTGCGCGACCTCAACGAATCCCTCGAGCAGCGCGTCGCCGTGCGGACCCGGGAGCTGGCCGAGGCCAATGCGGCGCTCCAGCACCAGATCGCCGAGCGCGAGCGGATCGAGGATGCCCTGCACCAGGCCCAGCGCCTCGAGGCGGTGGGCCAGCTCACCAGCGGCGTCGCCCACGACTTCAACAACCTGCTCACGGTGATCGCCGGCAACATCGAGTTCCTGGAGCGCGCGGTCTCGGACGACCGCTCGAAGCGCCGCCTCGACATGATGCGCGGCGCGGCCGACCGGGGCGCCCGGCTCACCGCCCAGCTCCTTGCCTTCTCGCGCCGGCAGAAGCTCGCGCCGGTGCCGGTGCAGCTCAACCAGACCGTCGCGTCGATGCGCGACCTGCTGCAAAGCTCGATGGGCGGCTCGATCCGCATCGAGATGACGCTCCAGCCCGATCTCTGGCCCGCCCTCGTCGACGCGACCCAGATCGAACTCATCATCCTCAACCTCGCGATCAACGCCCGGGACGCGATGGCGGTCGGCGGCTGCCTGACCATTGAGACCGCCAACCTGCGCCTCGAGGCCGAGCCGGCCCGGCCCGAGGAGCCGAACCCGGGCGATTACGCCATGGTGGCGGTGAGCGATACCGGCACCGGCATCGCGCCCGACGTGCTCGCCCGGGTGTTCGAGCCGTTCTTCACCACCAAGGAGGTCGGCAAGGGATCCGGGCTCGGCCTCGCGCAGGTCTACGGCTTCGTCAAGCAGTCCGGCGGCGGCGTCCGCATCGACACCGTCCCGGGCGAGGGCACCTCGGTGCGGGTCTACCTGCCGCGGGTGGCGGCCGATGTCGCGCCGCCCGCCCCGCGCCCGGTCGCGATCGATTGCGCCCGCCTCCGCCATGCCAGCGACAAGCGGGTGGTGCTGGTCGTCGACGACGACAGTGCGGTGCGCGACATCACCACGACGCGGCTCGGCGAGGCCGGCTACGCGATCCGCGAGGCGGGCTCGGGCCTCGCGGCGATCCAGGCGCTCGAAACGGACCCTTGCGTCGACCTCGCGGTGCTCGACTTCGCGATGCCGGGCATGAACGGGGCCGAGGTCGCGGCGGTGATCCGCAGCCGCTGGCCGGCGATCCAGATCCTGTTCGTCACCGGCTATGCCGACCATACGGCGATCGCCCGGATCGATGGCGGCGGCGAGGACCGGGTGGTGCAGAAGCCGTTCCGCGGCGAGGACCTGGAGCGCAAGGTCGCGTCGATGCTGGAGCCGCGCCCGCGGCTGGCCCTGGTCTCCGGCGGGGCCGAGGCGCCCGCGCGTACCGCCGGCCCGGTCCGGGGGTAGGGGCGGTCCGGGATAGGGCAGGGCGGCCCGAGGCAGCGCCTCCGGGGATCATCGGCGGAGGGGCGACGACCGCGCCGCCGCGGCGGACGGATCCTGCGGCTTGGCCCGTCCGCGGTCGCGAGCCTCGCTGCACTGTCGGTTCCGGCCCGAAACCTGCTTTGCCACCTCGGACGGGCACCCGGATCCCGGGCTCGCACGAGGACCGCGCATGATCACCAGGAAGACCTTGCTGTCCGCTCTCGCCGCCCTGGCCCTCGGCTCGATGGCGGGGGCCGGGATTGCCCCGGCGCAGGCGGCCGACAAGAGAGTCACCTTCGCCTATCAGGACATGACCACGCCGATTCGCGTGCTGATGGAGAGCGGCGACCTGGAGAAGCGCACCGGCTACACAGTAAAATGGGTCAAGTTCGGCGGCGGCGGCGACGTCATTCGCGCGATGGCCTCGGGCAATGTCGATATCGGCGAGGCGGGGTCCTCGCCGATCGCCGCGGCCGCCTCGCAGGGCCTGCCGCTCAAGCTGTTCTGGATCCTCGACGACATCGGCGATGCCGAGCAGCTCGTCGCCCGCAACGGCAGCGGGATCGCCACGGTCAAGGACCTCAAGGGCAAGACGGTTGGCGTCCCCTTCGTCTCCACCGCCCATTACCAGCTGATGTTCGCCCTCCAGGAGGCGGGGCTCGGACCGAAGGACGTCAAGGTCCTCAACATGCGGCCTCCGGAGATCGCCGCCGCCTGGGAGCGCGGCGACATCGACGCCACCTTCATCTGGGCGCCGGTGCTGACGGTGGCCAAGAAGAGCGGCACGGTTCTGGCCTCGGCCGGCGACTTCGCCCGCAAGGGCAAGGCGACCTTCGACGGCATCGTCGTCACCGACGCCTTCCTGGCCGCCCATCGCGACTTCATGACGACCTTCGTGCGGCTGCTCGCCGCCGCCGATGCGGAGTACGCCAAGGCCGGCGCCACCTGGACCGAGGGCTCGCCGCAGGTGGCGGCCATCGCCAAATGGACCGGGGCCACCCCCGCCGAGGTGCCGGCGGCGCTGTCCGCCTACCGCTTCCCGACGCTCGCCGAGCAGGCGTCCCCGCGCTGGCTCGGCGGCGGCGCGGCGGACGCGCTCAAATCGACGGCAGAGTTCCTCAAGGCCCAGGGGCGCGTGCCCGATCTCGCGCCGAACTATGCCGCCTTCGTCACCACCGACGTGGTCGAGGCCGCCGCCAAGCCCTGATGCGAGACCCCTGGCCCGATCACGACATGGCGGGCCAGGGGCGAGAGTGTCGAGCCGACGGCCTTCGTCGCCGACGAACCGGAATCCACCTCGCCGGACGAGGTTCAGGGAAAGCCGCCGATGCTGGAGATCCGCAAGCTCAGCGTTCATTACGGCGAGGGCGAGAGTGCGACCCTCGCCCTGTCCTGGGTCGACCTGACGATCGAGCCGGGGGAGTTCGTGGTGGCGCTCGGCGCTTCGGGATGCGGGAAGACGACCCTGCTCAACTGCATCGCCGGCTTCCTGCCGGCGACCGAGGGGCAGATCCTGCTCGACGGTCGTCCGGTGACCGGGCCCGGGGCCGATCGCGGCGTGGTGTTCCAGCGCCACGCCCTGATGCCTTGGCTCGACGTGCGCGACAACGTCGCCTTCGGTCTCAGGATGCAGGGGGTCGCCCGGGCGGAGCGCGAGGCACGAGCCCGCGCCATGCTGGATCTCGTCGGCCTCTCGGATTTCGCCGGCAAGCGGATCTACGAGCTGTCCGGCGGCATGCAGCAGCGCGTCGGCATCGCCCGGGCGCTCACCGCCGATCCCCGCATGCTGCTGATGGACGAGCCGCTCGGGGCGCTCGACGCCTTCACCCGCGAGCAGGTCCAGGAGCTGATCCTGACCCTCTGGGCGCGGACGCGGAAGATGGCGTTCTTCATCACCCACGAGGTCGAGGAGGCGATCTTCCTGGCGACCAAGCTCGTCATCATGACGCCCCGGCCGGGGCGCATCGCCGAGATCATCCCGCTCGATTTCTGCCGGCGCTTCCTGGCCGGGGAAACCTCGCGGGCGGTGAAGTCCAGCCCCGACTTCATCACCATGCGCGAGCGGGTGCTGCGCTTCATCCACGACCATGGCGGGGCGAGACCCGAAGCCGAGCGCGGAGCCGCCGCATGACACGACCCGTGGCACCCCCCGCCGGGCCCGGCGCGACCGCCGCCCCGGATGCGGCGATGCGCGCCCTGTCCTCATTCCGCCGCCGCCGCCTCGCCATGCGGGGCGCCGCGCCGCCCGCCTGGCTGATCAGCCTGGCGACCGTCACGATCGCCCTGGTGGCCTGGATCGCCGCGACCCAGGCCGGGCTCGTCAAGCCGCTGTTCCTGCCCCGGCCCGGCAGCGTGATCGGGGCCTTCTCCAATGCGCTGGACGGCCGGATCGACGGCGCGCCGCTCCTCGATCACGTCCTGGCCAGCCTGATGCGGGTCGTCGCCGCCTTCGTGCTCGCCGCCCTCGTGGGGATCCCGGTCGGGCTCGCCACCGGCCTCAACCCGACCCTGCGGGCGGCGCTCGATCCGTTCATCGAGTTCTACCGGCCGCTGCCCCCGCTCGCCTACCTGCCGCTCGTCATCATCTGGTTCGGCATCGGCGAGACCTCGAAGATCCTGCTGATCTTCCTCGCCTGCTTCGCGCCGGTGGCGCTCGCCGCCCGCGCCGGCGTCTCGGCGGCCAGCGTCGATCAGGTCAACGCCGCCCGGGCGCTCGGCGCCAGCCGCGTCCAGGTGGTGCGCCACGTCGTCCTGCCGGCGGCGCTCCCCGACATCCTGGTCGGCCTGCGCATCGGCATGGGCGTCGGCTGGACCACCCTCGTCGCCGCCGAGATGGTGGCGGCTTCGACCGGCATCGGCCAGATGGTGCTCAACGCCTCGAATTTCCTGCGCACCGACATCGTGGTGATGGGCATCCTTCTCATCGGCGCCCTGGCGGGAGCGTTCGAGTTCGGCATGCGGCGGCTGGAACGGCGGCTCACCCCGTGGAAGGGTAAGGTGTGACGCCCCCATCCCGCGATTCGAAGGACGCCCGATGAACGACATGCTCCGCACCAACGACCTGCGCCACGTCATCGAGGCCGACCGGGCCCATGTCTGGCACCATCTCTCGCAGCACAAAGCCTACGAGACCGCCGATCCGCGGGTGATGGTCGAAGGCAAGGGGATGCGGATCTGGGACGCGACCGGCCGCGAATATCTCGACGCCGTCGCCGGCGGCGTCTGGACGGTCAATGTCGGCTATGGCCGCACCAGCATCGCCGACGCGGTGCGCGATCAGCTCGTCAAGCTCAACTACTTCGCGGGCGCCGCCGGCTCGGTCCCGGCGGCCCTGTTCTCCGAGCGGCTGATCGCCAAGATGCCCGGCATGAGCCGGGTCTATTATTCGAATTCGGGGTCCGAGGCGAACGAGAAGGTGTTCAAGATGGTGCGCCAGATCGCGCACCGGCACCATGGCGGGCGTAAAGCCAAGATCCTGTACCGCGAGCGCGACTATCACGGCACCACGCTCGGCGCATTGGCGGCGGGAGGCCAGGACCAGCGCCGCGACCAGTACGGGCCGTTCCCGGACGGCTTCGTCATGGTGCCGCACTGCCTCGAATACCGCAGCCAGTGGGGCGACATCGACAATTACGGCGAGAGGGCCGCCGACGCGATCGAGGCGGTGATCCTGCGCGAGGGGCCCGACAGCATCGGGGCGATCTGCCTCGAACCGATCACCGCCGGCGGCGGCGTGATCACGCCGCCCAAGGGCTACTGGGAGAAGGTGCAGGACATCTGCCGCCGGCACGAGATCCTGATCCACATCGACGAGGTGGTCTGTGGCATGGGCCGCACCGGTACCTGGTTCGGCTACCAGCATTACGGCGTGACGCCCGATTTCGTCACCATGGCGAAGGGCGTGGCCTCGGGCTACGCGGCGATTGCCTGCACGACGACGACCGAGGCGGTGTTCTCGCTGTTCAAGGACGACGCCTCCGACCCGATGTCGTATTTCCGCGACATCTCGACCTTCGGCGGCTGCACCGCCGGCCCGGCGGCGGCGCTCGAGACCATGCGGATCACCGAGGACGAGGACCTGATCGCCAACACGGTGGCGATGGGCGAGCGGCTGATGGCGGGTCTCCACGCCCTCTCCGAGCGTCATCCGGTCATCGGCGATGTTCGCGGCAAGGGCCTGTTCTGCGGCGCCGAGCTCGTCGCCGACCGGGCCACGAAGGAGCCGGCGGAGGAGAAGCGCGTCCAGGCCGTGGTGGCCGATTGCATGGCCCACGGCGTCATCATCGGCGCCACCAACCGCTCGCTTGCCGGGCTCAACAACACGCTGTGCCTCAGCCCGGCGCTGATCGCGACGCCGGCCGACATCGACCGGATCGTCGAGGCCATCGACGGGGCGCTGGGGCGGGTGTTCGGCTGAACGGACCCTCGGCGCGACGGCCGGCACCGAGCAGGTCCCCGGCGCGAGAGCATTTTCCGACGAAGTGGATGCCGGTTCGTCGTAGGCAATGCGGCAAAATCAAAGTGCGAGAGAAGCTTCGCGATGGCAACGCGATCGTGAAGCGCTCTAAGCAGATGTCGCCGAAGCGGTCACCGGTTCGGCGACATCTGCGATGAAACAGGAACCTCAGCGGACGAAGCGCTGGCCTGCCAACGCAAGTCTGCCTGGGCGGGCGGCAGCCGCCCCTCGAATCGTCCGGCGGCGCGGGGCCGCGATCGTGCCCTCGACCACCTTGCCTTGCGACAGGTTGCAAGATAATACATGTTCCCTGGCCGCGTCGGGGTGAATCGGTCGTCGTCATTCATAATAATGCATCTTCGTCGGTCGGTAGACGGGGGTGTGCGAGAAGACGACGATCTCCCGCCCGATGCGACGGCCCGACGGCGCGCGACGGTTGGGGGAGCGCATGAGCACGCCGATCACGCCCGACGAGCTTCCGATCTGGGTTCCCGGGATCCGAACCGTCGACAGCGCGGCCCTGTCCTGGGACGGGGTGCGCCTCGTCGGCTACCGCTATGCCGGCTCCGACGTGGGGATCCCGCCGCTCCGCGATTACCTCCTCGTCACCTACCGGGAAGGGGCGACGCCGATGCACCGGCGCTGTACCGGCGAGTGGCAGGCGAACCAGATGCAGCCTGGCTCGATCTCGTTCCTCAGCCATGCCCAGAGGTCCCACTGGCGCTGGACCGAGGACATCGAGGTGCTGCATCTCTATCTCGCGCCCCAGACGGTGACCCGCACCGCCACCGATCTCTACGAGCGGGAGATCGGCGAGGTGGCCCTGCGCGACGTGCTGCGTGCCGACGATCCGGTCCTCGCCGGCCTCGTCGCCGGCTTCGCCCAGGAGACGGGGCAGGGCGGCCTCGGCAGCAGCCTCTACGTCGAGTCGCTCCGGCAGGCCGCCTGCGTCCACCTCCTGCGCCACTACGCCGAGGTGCGGTTCCGGGAGCCCGCAACGCAGAGCGGCGGAGGACTTTCGGCAGCCCAGTGCCGGCGGCTCACCGCCCATGTCGAGGACAATCTCGGCAGCGCCCTGACGCTCGCCGAACTCGCGGGCGTGGTTGGCCTGAGCGTGTTCCACTTCACGCGCAAGTTCCGGGGCTCGTTCGGCTGTCCGCCGCATGTCTACGTGATGCGCCGGCGTCTCGACGCCGCCAAGCGCCTCCTGGCACGCCCCGACCTGCCGCTGAAGGTTGTCGCCGCCGAATGCGGCTTCTCCGACCAGAGCCACATGACCCGCGCCTTCCGCGGCATGCTCGACACGACGCCTGCCGCCTACCGCCGCGCGATCGCCGGCTGACCGTGCACGGCCGGCAGCAAGTTTGAACAACGCGGACCCTCTCCTGCGTTCAAGACGCCACCCCGATCGACGGGCTTGATAGGCGCACGACCTGACTCCGGGACGCCAAGCCGGAACGGGCGACACATTCGAAACGGGGAGGACGGCCATGCCTCGGCTGTCGCGCAAGGTCGCGATCGTCACGGGCGCCGCAGGCGGCATCGGGTCCGCCATTGCGGCCTCATTCGCCCGCGAGGGCGCCGCGCTGCTGCTTGTCGATCGCGACGACACGGCGCTGGCGGATCTGGTCGCGCGGCTCGGTGCCGCGCCATGCAGCGCCTGCGTTGCAGACATCTCCGATCCGGAGGACGTGGAGCGCGCGACCGCCACGGCGATCGACCGGTACGGCGGCCTCGACATCCTGATGAGCAATGCCGGGATCGAGGGCCGGGTCCTGCCCCTGACCGAGTATCCGGTCGAGGCTTTCGACCGCGTGATGGCGGTCAATGTCCGGGGCGTGTTCCTGACCCTTCGCGCCGCGATGCCGGCGATGCGGCAGGGCGGCAGCATCGTCATCACCTCGTCGATCGCCGGCCTGCGCGGCTTTGCCGGCCTGTCCGCCTACGCCACCAGCAAGCACGCCGTGGTCGGCCTGATGCGATGCGCCGCCCTCGAAGGGGCGGCCCAGGGGATCCGGGTCAACACCATCCATCCGTCTCCGATCGAGACCCGGATGATGCACGCCATCGAGGAGGGCGCGGCCCCGGGGGCGGCGGAGACGGCCAAGGCGGGGTTTTCCGCCCGGATTCCGGCCGGCCGCTACGGCACGCCCGAGGAGGTCGCCGACCTCGCCCTGTTCCTGGCCAGCGACGAGAGCCGGTTCTGCTCCGGCGGAGCGTATTCCGTCGACGGCGCGATGTCCGCCGGCTGACCGATCCGGGCCGAGCCATCGGCCCCCGCACTTCCCGACCCACCCCGATGGAGACAGACATGTCCGACGTGACGTCGCCCCTGCACGCGCCCGGTTCCACAGATGCACCGCTCCAGCTCGATGCCGCGGTGATCGGCGCCGGCGTCGCCGGCCTCTACCAGCTCTACCTGCTGCGCCAGCAGGGGCTGTCGGTCCGGGCCTTCGACACCGCCTCGGATGTCGGCGGGACCTGGTACTGGAACCGCTATCCCGGCGCCCGCTTCGATTCGGAAGCCTACATCTACCAATACCTGTTCTCGGAAGAACTCTACAAGGGCTGGAGCTGGAGCGAGAAGTTCCCGGCCCAGCCGGAGATCGAGCGCTGGCTGCACTACGTCGCCGACCGGCTCGACCTGCGCAAGGACATCCAGTTCGAGACAACGATCACCGCCGCGCATTTCGACGAGGCCACCGGCCGCTGGCGGATCGAGACCGACCGGGGGCAGGTCATCGACGCCCGCTTCCTCATCACCTGCTGCGGCATGCTCTCGGCGCCGCTCACCGGGGTCTTTCCGGGCCAGGACAGCTTCGAGGGCCAGGTCTTCCACACCGCCCGCTGGCCCAAGGAGCCGGTGGACTTTTCCGGCAAGCGGGTCGGCGTGGTCGGCATCGGCGCCACCGGCATCCAGGTCGTGCAGACCATCGCCGACACGGTCGGCCACCTCTCGGTCTTCGTGCGGACGCCGCAATACGTCCTGCCGATGAAGAACCCCACCTACACGCCGGCCGACCAGGACGCCTACAAGGCGAAGTTCCACGATCTCGCCGCCCGCATCCCGCACACCTTCTCGGGCTTCGAGTACGATTTCGAGAACGGGGCCTGGGCCGACAGGACCCCGCAGGAGCGCCACGAGATCCTCGAAGCGATCTGGCAGGATGGGTCGCTGAAGCTCTGGCTCGCCTCCTTCGCCGAGATGTTCTTCGACGAGGCGGTGAGCGCCGAGGTGTCCGAGTTCGTGCGGGCCAAGATGCGCGCGGAGTTGCAGGACCCGGCGCTCTGCGAGGCGCTGATCCCGACCGATTACGGCTTCGGCACCCACCGCGTGCCGCTGGAGCGCGGCTTCCTTCAGGCGTTCCACCGGCCGAACGTCTCGCTCGTCAGCGTCAAGGACAACCCGATCGCCGCGATCACCCCGAAGGGCCTGTGCCTGGCCGACGGCACCGAGCATCCCCTCGACATCCTGATCCTCGCCGTCGGCTTCGATGCCGGCACCGGCGCCCTGACCCGGATCGACATCCGCGGCCGCGGCGGGCGCTCGCTGAAGGAGGAATGGGGCCGCGACATCCGCACCACCATGGGCCTCCAGGTGCACGGCTACCCGAACCTGTTCACCACGGCGGCGCCGCTGGCCCCCTCCGCCGCCCTGTGCAACATGACGACCTGCCTCCAGCAGCAGACCGAATGGATCGCCGGCTGCATCGCCTCCATGCGGGAGCGCGGCTTGCAGGTGATCGAGGCGGACGAGGCGTTCCAGGACGAGTGGGTCGCCCATCACGACGCCATCGCCGACACCACCCTCGTGACCAAGACCAATTCCTGGTACATGGGATCGAACGTCGACGGCAAGCCGCGCCGCCTCCTCTCGTATATCGGCGGCGTCGGTGCCTATCGCCAGAGATGCGACGAGGTCGCCGCCAGCGGATATGCCGGGTTCAGATTCCGATAAATCGTCTCCAAACGAGGCGAATACTGGTGCGCTGCGGGCGACGCAGCGCCATCGGCACCCTGGATCTCTGTCCCGCCAGTCCCGGCCCACGCCTGAGGCCGGCGGCCTCCGCCCCATCCCGATCCAACAGAGAGTTCGACCATGACCGGCTCAGCATTCCCGGCAGCCGCCTTCGCGACGGCGGCCGACAGCATCCTGCGCGACACCGTCGCGGCGGATCCCGGTGTCTCCGGCGTCGTCGCCATGGCGACGAACCGGAGCGGCACCGTCTACGAGGGCGCCGCCGGCACGCGCCGCCTCGGCGAGGAGGCCCCGATGACGACCGACACCGTCTTCGCGCTGTTCTCGACCACCAAGGCCGTCACCGGCACGGCGGCCCTGCAACTCGTCGAGGAGGGCCGCCTCGACCTCGACGCTCCGGCCAAGGACTACCTGCCGGAGCTTGGCCGGATCCAGGTCATCGAGGGCTTCGGCGAGGACGGCGCACCGCGGCTGCGGGCGCCGAAGCGCGACATCACCACGCGCATGCTGCTCACCCACACCGCCGGCTTCGGCTACGACTTCTTCAACGCGACCTATGCGCGGCTCGCCGCCGAGCACGGCCAGCCCAGCGTCATCACCGCCTCCAAGGCCGCCCTGGCGACGCCGCTGCTGTTCGATCCCGGCGCGCGCTGGGAATACGGCAGCAACATCGACTGGTGCGGCCAGGTCGTCGAGGCGATCACCGGCGAGCGCCTCGGCGACGTGTTCCGGGCCCGCATCTTCGAGCCGCTGGGCATGCGCGACACCGCCTTCAGCTTGAGCGAGGCGATGCGGGCGCGGGTGGCCGGCATGCAGGCGCGCCAGGCCGAGGGCCCCCTCGCGGCAATGCCGTTCGAACTGCCGCAGGAGCCCGAGGTGCAGATGGGCGGCCACGGCCTCTACGGTACGGTCGGCGATTACATGCGTTTCATCCGCATGTGGCTGAACGACGGAGAGGGCGAGGCCGGGCGGGTGCTGAAGCCCGAGACCATCCGCATGGCCGAACGCAACCATCTCGACGGCCAGCGCGTGACGATGCTGCCCGGCGTGATCCCGGCCCTGTCGAACGACGCCGAATTCTTCCCCGGCCTGCCGAAATCCTGGGGCCTGACCTTCATGATCAACGATGCGGAGGCCCCGACTGGCCGGCCGGCCGGTGCCCTCGGCTGGGCGGGCCTTGCCAACCTGTTCTACTGGATCGACCGCCAGAATGGCGTCGGCGGCTTCTGGGCGACGCAGATCCTGCCCTTCGGCGATCCGGCCTCGTTCGGCGGCTACCTCGCCTTCGAGACGGCCCTGTACCGGGCCCTGCATGGCGGCGCCTGACCGGAACGGAACAGGGGTCTCGTCGATTTTTTGTGCCGAACGACTTGTATTTTGACGTAAGGTCACTAATGTTTTAAAGGCAAAACATCAGATCGACGAAGATATTTTCGATCGGGTTCTGCATCATCTTCGATGTCGATAGCATCCCGTGCGGTGGCCTCCCGCCGCCGCGCGGGGCTGTGGGCCGTTGGCCCGTCGTGACACGGCTCTCCGCAGAGAGGGCACCGATGGGCAGCCCGCGGTTTTCGCAGAAAGAAGAAGAGGGGGAACGTCCAGGATGACGATGATGCTGTTCCGGCACGCTGGTGCCCGGAGGAGGGCCCGCCTCTGGATCGGGCTGTGCCTGACGCTGCTGGCCGCGGTGGCCGGCCTGCGGGCCGGGCCGGCTTCGGCCCAGGAGATCATGCCCTACGAGTTCACCCCGCTGCCGGCGGGGACGAACCTGGCGCTCGGCTACTACGCCTACGGTCACAATACCGATTACAGCATCGCCCGGGGGCCGACCCTGCGCAACTCGGGGCTCGAGACCCATATCGGCATCGCCCGCTTCGTGCATTACGGCGAGGTCGCTGGCCTCCGCGCCGGCGTGCAAGCCTTCCAGACCTTCGGCAGCCTCCAGGACGCCCGGATCGGCGGACAGCGCCTCGACGGCGCCTTCGGCGCGCAGAACATCGCCCTCTCGGCCTTCGTCTGGCTCTACATCAACGAAGCCTCGCAGACCAACGTCATCGTGGTCGGCTTCCTCAACCCGCCGACCGGGACCTATGACCGCTTCGCGGTGCTCAACCTCGGCGACAACCGGATGCGTGGCACGGCCCAGATCGGCCTGCAACAGGGCTTCGGCGAGCATTTCGGCCTCGATCTCGCCTACGACGCCCAGTTCTACGGCGACAACGACCGGGCCTTTCCGGGAAGCGGCCTGCTGAGCCAAGCGACGACGCACCGGATTCAGGCTTGGGCGAACTGGCGCTGGACCCCGTCCTTCAGCACGTCGGTCGGCTATACCGGCAGCTGGGGCGGCGAGCAGCGGCTGAACGGCGTCCTCATCGGGGCGCGCACGGAGATCCAGCGCATCCGCTTCCATAGCGGCTACTTCATCGATCCGACGCTCCAGGTCGGCCTCGAACTCAACCACGATCTGCGCGCCGTCGGCGGCTTCAAGCAGGAATTCGGCGCAATCTTGCGGGTCCTGAAGGCATTCTGATCGCTGTCGATCCCCGCACGGCGCGTTCGGGCACGGGGATGCGGGCGGTCGCCCACTCGCACCCTGTCCTAATAGTTGATGGTCGCCCGGAGGCCCATCACGGTCGCGTTCTTCAACCGGCGCCCGTTCTCGTCGGCGAGGCCACCACCGGGCCGCATGACGAACTGAAGGTCCGGCTGGATCGTGAAACCGGGCACCACCTCGGCCTGGTAGGTCGCCTCGATCACCACCTCGCTGCTGCGGATCGGCCCGGTGCCCTGGCCGAACAGGATCGTGTCGCGGTCGAAGGCCCGGGCCGAGGGGCTGATGCGCGAGTAGATCACCCCGAGCGCCGTGGTGTCGTTGGGCCGGCCCGGCAGCAGGCCCTTATAGGCGACGCCGCCATCGAGGTAGAGATCGATCAGGTTGCGGTCGCCCGGGACCTTGGAGATCCGCAGGAAGGCGCTGGCGCCCTCGTCCTCGGTATCGGGCTCGCGGTAGAGCGTCTGGTCGATGATGCCGTAGACGCCGCGGTCGCCGCGGAAGCGCCGGGCGATGCCGCTCGCCTCCGGGTCGGCCAGGAGCCGGCCGGAAACGCTGTCGAGGCGCGGACTGTCGAAGCCGCCGAAATGCTGCCAGCCGCCCAGCGTCGCGGTGCCGTTCAGGTTCTCGCCCCACAGGTTCAGCGCGTAGGCATACGCGACCTCGCCGATCAGCAGCGGCGGATCGCTGACCCGGAAGCGGGTGCCGTTGCGGTCGAGGCGCTGCGGGTCGGTGTCGTCGCCCCGCCGCCGCCCGGCGGGATCGCCGTCGAACACCGCCGCCTGGAACGACAGATGCGGGTCGGGGACGTATTTCACCCGCACCGCCGGGGTGGCCAGCGGATAGATCGGCCCGCCGCTCGGCAGCACCACGGCGCCGATATTGGGCCAGCCAAACCCGGCATTGAAGAACACCACGGCCGATTGTGCGATGGCGAATTCGGTATCGGCGGAGACTTGGCCCACCTTGACCGAGAGCTGGTCGTCGAGGAAGCGCTGCTCCAGCCACAGCTCGAACAGCCGCGTCGCCGGCAGGGCCTCGATGCCGCTCACCGTCGTCAGGTTGTTGAGATAGTTCCGGGACATCCCGTGGCCGTGGATCTGGAAGAAGTCGGTGTGGAACCGCGCCCCGGTCCAGCCGGCGAACTTGTCGAGATCGACATCGAGGGAGGTGTCGAGGCGCCCGCCATAGGTGACGCCGCGCTTGAGGCCGCCGCGCAGGTTGGCCAGCCCCTCGCCGATATAGGTGAGGGTGTAGGTGATGCCGCGCTCGGAGAGAAAGGCGCGGGTGCCGAACGGGTCGCCATAGGGCCCGAGCGAGGACTGGATCGAGCCGCTGTTCGTCACCGACACCTGGTCGGAGGTGCGCGCCTGGGCGATGGCGGTTTGCGGGTCGCCGCCGGCGCCGGTCAGGGGCCAGGCCGGCGGGACCACCGTGAGGCGGGGGGCGGGCTGCGCGCGGGCCCCGGTGGACGCCAGAATGCTGGACGCCAGAATGCTGGAGGCCAGGATGCCGGATGCCAGGAACGAGGCAGCGAACGCCGCGCGCAGGACCCCGCCCATCACGCGCTCAGTACCGCGCCGGCACGTGCATCTCGGCCGGGACCGGGCCGCGGACGTAGTCGGGATTGCGGACCCGATCGGGCAGGTGGACGGGCGCCCGCTCGACGGTGCCGTAGGGCACCTGCTCCAGGAGGTGGCTGATGCAGTTCAGGCGGGCGCGCTTCTTGTCGACGGCATCGACCACCCACCACGGCGCCTCCGGGATATGGGTGCGGGCCAGCATGTCCTCCTTGGCGCGGGTATAGCTCTCCCAGCGCCGGCGCGACTCGACGTCCATCGGGCTGAGCTTCCACTGCTTGAGCGGATCCTGGATCCGCATCTCGAAGCGGTGAGCCTGCTCGGAATCGGTGATCGAGAACCAGTACTTCACCAGGATGATGCCGGAGCGCACCAGCATGCGCTCGAATTCCGGCACCGAGCGGAAGAACTCCTCCACGTCGGCCTCGGAGCAGAAGCCCATGACCCGCTCAACGCCGGCGCGGTTGTACCAGGAGCGGTCGAACAGCACCATCTCGCCGCCGGTCGGCAAGTGGCTGACGTAGCGCTGGAAATACCACTGGCCGCGCTCGCGCTCGTTCGGAGCGGGCAGGGCGGCGACGCGGCAGACGCGAGGGTTCAGGCGCTGGGTGATGCGCTTGATGACGCCGCCCTTGCCGGCGGAATCCCGCCCCTCGAACAGCACCACGACCTTGAGCTTGTTGGTCTGGACCCAGTCCTGGAGCCGGACCAGCTCGTGTTGCAGGCGCAGCAATTCGCGGAAGTAGAGGCGGCGGTCGAGGCCCGGGATGCCGGTCTCGGGGGGCGGCACCAGCGCGGCGAGGCGCTCTTCCTCGATCTCGAGCTCCAGCTCCTCGTCGTAGGCCTCCGCGATCTCGCGCCGCAACGCCTCGATCGTGGCCGCCTGCTGCGGTGCCTCGGACTCGCTCATGGTGGTGCTTCCCGCTCCGATGGGTTCGACGGGACGCTTTACCAACCGTCTTGTGACACTATCGAGAAACAGCCCGAACCCTGCGAGGCAGCACAGAGTCTGTCCAACCGGCTCCGCTGCGTCAGCGCGGGACCACACCAGGTGCGGACCTGCCGATGCCAAGCAGGACGAAGACGACGGGAGGCGAGGGATGGTGGGGGAAGTAGGACTCGAACCTACGAAGGCATAGCCAGCGGATTTACAGTCCGCCCCCTTTGCCGCTCGGGACATTCCCCCACGCTGCCGTCACCGGCAGGGGCCGCCGCGTGAACGGCGGGTTCTTATGAAGAGGAGGCCCGCATCTGTCAAGACGAACGGGCTCCCCATACAGGGCAATCGCTTCAGCCCTGGCGCGGGTTTGAGCTGCGCGGGGGCTTTCTCTTTTACACATCT
>NZ_LABX01000171.1 GCF_001043915.1 Methylobacterium aquaticum
GGTCGCCGCGGCGACCAACACCATCTCCAACGACATCGTCGCACGGATCGGCGGGACCACCGGCGGCCTCGCCGCTTCCGGCTCGGTGACCGTGCGGGCCAGCGAGGCCGCGAGCCTCACCAGCCGCGCGGCGACGGCATCGCTCGCCGCGAGCTTCAGCCCCTACGGCTTCAGCCTCGCGGGCGGCGGCGCCATCACGGTCGACCGGGTCGACAGCCGCACCTCCGCCACCATCACGTCGCGCAGCGCCGTCACCGCCGGGGGCGACGTGACCGTGGATGCGCAGGACACGACCTCGGTCGACAGCGCGGTCGTCAGCATCTCGGTTGCGGCGGGGATCATCGCGCTCGCCGCCGGCGGCGCGGTGACCGACGCGACGGTGACGCCGACGGTGACCGCGGCGATCGACGGCGCCGAGGTGACGGGCGCCACCGTGACGGTGCGCGCCACCGCGACGCCCGGCGTCCACGCCAAGGCGTCGGGCATCAATGTCGGCACCGCGGCGGTCGGCGCCTCGACGGCGCTCGCCCGCGTCGGCGCGACGGTCGCGGCCTTCACCCGCGATGCCACGATCACGGCGGCCAACCTCGCGGTCCAGGCGAACCTGGCCGAGGCGCCGGACAAGGGCAGCGCCTTCGCCGAGGCGACCGGATCGGCGGGCGGGCTGATCGGCCTCAACTCCACGGTGACCCAGGCGACGAACGACAGCAGCGTCGCCGGCACCCTCGATGCCGGCACGGTCCTGACCGTGGCCGGGACGGTCACCCTCGCGGCGACCGCCCGCACCCAGCAGGTCGCCAATGCCAGCAGCGCCAGCGCGGGCCTGGTCGGCGCCGGGGCGACCCTGACCTCGGCGACCTCGAACACCCGCACGAGCGCGAAGGTGCGCAGCACCGGCGCGATCCGCGCCGGCGCCATGACGGTGACGGCGTCCGGCTCGGACGACAACCGTGCCGCCGCCGAGGCGGGCGCCTACGGCCTCGCCTCCGGCACCGCGGGCTCGGCGACCAGCACCTCGACCGGCTCGACCCAGGCGGGCCTCGAGGCGGGCGCGCAGATCGACCTGACGCTCACCCCCGCGGCGAGCGGCCTGCTCTACATGGCGGCCAGCCACGTCGCCTCCGGCAACGGGCAGGTCATCACCAGCGCCTACGGCGCGCTGGCCGGCAGCGGCGCGGTCGTCCGCACCGATTTCAGCCACGATACCGGCACCACCTTCGGGGCGGGATCGAGCGTGCTGGCGCGGGGCGTCCAGGCCAGCGCGCAGAACTCGGTGATCAAGCCGGTCCTGCCGACGCCCAACATCGTCGGGACCACGGGTGGCCTCGCCAGCGGCGCCGGCGCCGACAGCCGGACCACGATCGCGGTCAGCGCGACGGTGACGGTGGCGGACAGCACGCCGGACAACCCGACCCAGATCGAGACGGTCGGCGGCATCGCGACGCCCGGCGGCATCACGCTCAGCGCCCTCAACCTGCTCGACGTGTCCGACAAGGTGACGCTGAAGACCGGTGGTGCGCTCGCGGGCGCGGGCACGACCTCCAGCATCGTCACCAACGCCTTCGCCGCGCAGGTGCTGATCGGCGAGAATGCCAGCCTCTACACGCCCGGCACGCTGACCGCATCGGCGAACGGCCGGGGCAATGCCAGCGCGGCCGCCAACTCGGACACCTACGGCGCCGCCACCGTGGCGTCCGGCAACACTCTGGTGGACCTGCGGCCGACGAACGCCGTCACGGTGGCGCGGGGCGCCTCGGTCACCGCCTATGGCGACGTGAACCTGCTCGCCGGCAGCGACCGGCAGCAGATCGACGACCTCTACGTCACCTCGGCGCGCACCGACACCTTCGCGGGCAGCGTGATCCCGATCCAGTCGATCAGCGCCGACATCAACGTCCACCAGACCAACACGATCACGGTCGCGGCCGGCGCCGGCGTCGCCACGGCGGGCGACGCCAACCTCATCACCAACCGCCTCAACCTTGTCAGCACCGACGCGAAGGCGAAGGGAACCAACTGGCTCGCCTCCCTCCTCGGGGCCATCAACAGCCTGTTCGGCGGCAGCGCCGAGGCTGCCTATACGGGCACCGCCGTCCAGGGCGGCGTCAGCCGCGTGTTGGTCGACGGCAGCGTCACCACCGGCATCGCGCGCAACATCGCCATCGCGATTGACCAGATGGCGGTCGACCCGAACACCGGCACCACGAACCTGACCGGCACCGTCCTGGTCAACGGTCAGCAACTCACCGCCGGCGGCGCCCTCGTGCCGGTCGATCCGGCGCAGAAGACCTTCTCGCTCGCCTCGGGCGACAGCGTCACCCTCAAGCGGGTGCCGATCACCGTGAGCTTCGGCTCGGTCTATGCGCAGAGCGCCCTGATCGACCAGCTCTACGACGCGCAGGACAAGCTCAAGACCTACTCCCAGAACGCCACGCTCCAGAACTTCTACCGCGGTGAGGTCCAGCGCCTGACCGACCTTCTCCAGAGCCAGGGCCTCGCCCAGGTCCTGACTGCCGGCAACGAGGTGACGGTGCTGCCGCTCCAGAAGGAACGGCCGGCGGTGACGATCGGCCGGTTCACGGCCGGCGCGGGACGCATCAACATCGTGGCCGGGCAGCTCGTCGGCGCAGGCAGCCTCGATGCCCAGTCCGATACCAAGGTCGAGATCAACAACTATTCGAGCGCCACGCTGACGATCGGCGGCATCACGATGCCGGAATCGAACGGCGGCACCTTCTATAACGGCCAGAACGTCACCCGCTCCGAGGTCCTCGCCGACAAGCTCAAGGCGATCGCGGACGAGAACGCCCTGCTGTCGCCCAGCCTGTCGGCCGACGCGGTCAATTTCGGCGTGCTGACTTCGGGCGGCGTGGTCTCACCGAACACCGCGAGCCAGATCACGCTCAGCAACTGGCTCGGCGCGACCGCGGTGAACAACACCCTGGTGCCGGCGCCGACGCTCAACATCGCCGGCGACATCATCGCGGTGAACGCCAACCTCTACACGACGACAGTGGGGGGCGGCGACCTGGTCATCGGCGGCATGATCCGCGTGAAGAACAGCTTCACCGACGTGGGCGGGTCGGTCACGATCAAGGACCAGACGATCTACGCCATCGGCGGCAATCCCTACGGGATCGTGGCCGGGGCGATCACCGGTGGCGATCCCAACGCGATCGTCGACGCCGGCAATGCGGCGACCGTGCTCGGCGCTCTCCAGTCGGCGCCGCAGGGCAGCATCATCGCCAGCGGCGACATCGTCATCAACGCGCAATACCTCGACGTCCGGGGCCTGATTCAGAGCGGCCGCGACGCCTTCACCATCAACATCCTGAAGAACTCGGACGTCGCGGCCGAGATCGAGCAGATCAGGCGCGATCCGTCCCGCTCCAACGTGATCCAGTCGCTGACGAAGGACGGCTACTCGGCGGTGTTCGACCGCCAGAACAACCGCATCGTCATCAACGAGATCGCCAGCACCGGCGGCAAGGTGACGCTCACCGGGACGATCGTCAACACGAGCCCGAACAAGGGGGCGATCCGCGCGCTCGGCGGCTATGCCAGCGTGACGGTGAACAACGAACTCGACTACGACGTGGTCGTGTCCCGCATCGACGTCTCGCAGCGTGGCACCGGCATCATCGACATCACCGACCTCGCCTACGCCAATACGGCGTCCGGTGCCGTCGCCCGCAAGACGCTGCTGACGCAGCAGGCGGACGGTTCGGTCACCAGCTACCAGGCGCTGATCGGGGCCAGTGGCCAGGAGATCAACGGGCACCGGGATGGCGGTGCGATCACCAGCTACACCCCGGGCGCCGGCCTGAAGGACGCGAACGGCCGCGACCAGACCTACCGCTACGCCTTCACGGCGGGCCGTGGCGACAAGACCACCTATACCCTCGTCCGCGGCACCTCCGCCTGGCTCGGCATTCAGGCTTTCGCCTCGCAGCCGGCGGACGAGAGCAACTACGACACCAAGAACGTCAAGGTCGGCGCGCTGGTGCCGAACAGCGACTATTTCTACCTCGATGCCACCGGGAAGGGCGCTTACAACTACGATTCCCGTGTGACGATCAATACGGCCGCGACGGAACACATCAACGGGCGGAGCTGGTCGACAAGCACATGGTACGGCTTGACGACCCATTACCAAGAGACCATCACGATCACCTATACGGAGACGGACGGCACGCACAGCGTGCTCGCGAGCTATCCGATCTCGATGGGCTTCATCGGCGGCGCCACCGCCAGCGTCACCATCAACTCGACCGGCACGGGCCGGGTGCTGCTCGTCGGCGGCATCGCCAACACCTCCGGCACCACCAGCATCACCTCGGGCGGGGCGATCCAGGCGCTGAGCCCGACCGGCACGGTGTCCGGCGTAGACGTCGTGCTCAACGCCGCCGGCGTCATCGGGCAGGGCAGCGGCGCCGCGGTCACCGACCAGGCGCTCGTCGTCAACGCCACGGGCTCGGTGGCCGCGACGACCGGTGCGGGGACCATCTACCTGCGCAGCACCGGCGACATCGCGGTCGACCGGATCACCGCGCGGGACGGCTACGACGTCACCCTGGTGGCGCGCGGCGACGTGAAGGTCGCCACCGGCCGGGCCGGCGCGATCTCGGCCGGCAGCCTGACCGTCACGGCCGGCGGCAATGTCGGCGCGGCCACGGATTCGGGCGTGCTCAAGCTCGACACCGGCTCCCGGCAGCGCGACCGCGTGACCATCACGGCGGCAGGCCAAGTCGGCATCGAGGAGACCGCCGGCGACCTGCGCCTCTACGGCCTCACCGCCAACGGGAACGTCGTGGTGAAGGTCGATACCGGGAGCCTGCTCAACGTCAACGATGTCGCGGTGCGCGACGAGCGGGTCGAGGCCGAACTCGTCAACGGCGTCTGGAAGGACCTCGCCCTCACCGGCGCCGATGCCGACCGCAAGTTCAACGAGACGCTCGACGCCTACGAGAGCGTCGCCGAGCAGGACTACGCCACCTACTGGCGCTACCGGAACCTCCAGGCCGATCCCTCCCATTACGATCCGGCCTACCGGTTCCAGTTCGCGGCCGGCTCGGCGGAGCTCGCCGCCTATCAGGCGCTCTACCGCCAGCAGGGCATCGACAAGGGCCTGACCGGCAGCGCCCTCGACGCCTCGGTGGCGCAGTCGATCGCGACGCTGGAGACGTCGCGCACGCTGCAATATCAGACGCTGAACGCGCAATACGGGAAGTACGGCGACAGCTACGTGGCGGATCTTCCCACCGCCTACGCGACCTACTGGGGCTACCGCAACCAGCAGGCCAATCCGGCCGCCTACGATCCGACCTTCACGGTGCCGGTCTCCCAGGCGGAGCGCAGCGGTATCCGCAGTGCCGCGTTGCAGGCGAGCCTGAGCGGCACGCTGTTGACCGACTACGTCGCCGCGCAGATCGCCGCGCTCGAGACCGCTCGCAACAGCGCCTACCAGGATCTCGACGCGGTCTTCGGCAGCCTCGGCAGCAGCCAGATCGCGGATTTCGGGGCGCGGTACGACGCCTACTGGCTCTATCGCGGCAACCTCGCCAGCGACGGCACGCCGCTCCTGACCCCGGCCCTGCAAACCCATTACCAGACATACTTCACCAGCCTCGGCACGCAGGCCGGAAAGACCGGGAGCGATCTCTCCGATTACGTGACGGCGCAGTTCGCCGCGCTCCAGGCGAGCCGCGCGGCGGAATTCACGTCGCTGAAGGCGACGTTCGACCGCTTCGGCGACGTCTACAACGCCGACCTCGCGACCCACTACGCCACGTACTGGGCACAGCGGGCGACGCTCGACGCGAGCGGCCGCGTCCACCTGACCGCCGCGGAGCGGGCGAGCGCGGTCGACACCTTCACGACGGCGGGCCGCTCGACCTCACTCGGCGACGCGGCGATCGCCGATTACGTCGCATCGCGCCTCGCCGCCGCCGAGGCGACGCTTGGGGCCGCCTACCAGGCCCTGCATGCCCGCTTCGGCGCTCACGGCGACAGCAACGACGCGGCCTATGCCCAGACCCTGTCGGCCACCGATCGGGCCGATTACGGGACCTACTGGGGTTATCGCAACCAGCAGGCCAATCCGGGCGTCTACAACGCGGCCTTCGCGCCGCGCCTCACCGGCGACGCGCTCGCGACCGCCCTGGTGCAGTACCAGGCGGACGGCGCGGCGGCGCTCGCCGCCGGCACGCTCACCAGCGCGGCCATCGACGCCGCCGTGGCGGCCCAGGTCTCGACGCTCCAGGCGCAGCGGAACGCGGATTACGCCAGGCTCGACACGTTCTTTGCCCCCTTCAACCTCGGCAACACGCAGCAGCAGAACCCGCACTTCTTCATCGACCAGGCGATGCGGGATGCGATCAATGCCAGCATCAAGCGCTGGACGCAGGACGAGCTGCTGAACGCCGTCGGCCAGGGCCTGCTCAAAGAGGCGACCAGCACCCAGGTCACCAAGCAGGATCCGGTCATCACCGGCGCCAACGTGCGGCTGGTGGTGCGCGGCGCGACCGGCTCCGGCAATATCGGCTCGGTCGACGGCGTGACGGTGATCGACGTCGCCAAGCGCCAGCCCCTGAGCCGCGACCAGCTCGTCGCCCTCGGCGCTGCCGAGCGCAGCGACATGGTGTTCCTCACCGCTGCGCCGGTCGAGGGGCGGGTCGACTTCGACAATGTGGGCGGCCAGGGCCGCATCACCCGCACCGACGGGCAGGACTGGGATCCGTCGATCTTCACGGTCGGCGGGACGCTCTACATCGGCGGCGCGACCCAGAACGCCACCGGCGAGACCCCGATCGTCTACACGATCGCTTCGGTCAGCGGTGGCGTGATCCTGACGAATGCCGGCCAGACCTTCACGGCCGAGACCGCCAAGACGATCATCCTCGGCCAGTCCGTCGCCAGGGGCGAGGGACCGCGCGTCACCGCCACGGTCGCCTTCGGGGCGGACGGCACCCTGACCCGGTCCACCGGCAGCTTCCTCGATGACGGCTTCGCCGTCGGGATGCTGATCGGCGTGGCCGGCACCTTCGGGGTCACGACGGCGAACCAGACCGGCGCGACGACCTTCTACACCATCGCCTCCGTGACGGCCTCGACCGTCACGGTGGTCGAGGTCGGCCAGATCACCGCCGAGAGCGCCCGCGACGTGGTGGTGTTCCAGTCCGCGCTCGACCCGACCAATCCGGGTAACCTGGTCAAGCAGGTGCTGATCCAGGGCCGCAAGGCGGTGAACCTGTCGGCGTCCGGCGGCCTCGACGCCGATGCCGACGGGCAGATCTTCCTCGGCACGCAGGGCGGCTTCAAGCTCACCTCCGTGGTCTCGGCCAACGGTGAGGAAATCCGCATCAAGGCGAAGACCGGCATCACCAATGTGGGCGATGCCAACGGCGCCACGGTGCGCGGCGGCAACCTCGTTCTCGAGGGTGGCGACGGCGGCATCGGCGAGGCGGCCCGGGTGATCGGGATCGACCTCAAGAACACCAGCACGCTGACCGTCCGCACGGCGCAGGACATCTTCATCACCGAGCGCAGCGGCGACCTGAACCTGGAATCCGCCTACTCGCAGAGCGGGACCGTCACGCTCGTCTCGGATACCGGCGGCATCCTCGACGGGGTCGCGACCGACACCAACAAGATCGTGGCGGGCAGCGTCTCCCTGAAGGCGAAGGGCGGCAGCATCGGCACGGCCGGCGACCGGATCGAGATGCATCTGACCGGAACGGTCCTGGCCTCCGGCCGCGACGGCGTCTACCTCGAGGAGACCAGCGGCTCGATGAACGTGCTCGCGGTGGTCGCGAGCGCCGGCGACGTCACCCTCAAGGCGGCGGTGTCGATCCTCGATGCCGGCGACCTCGTCGACCCGACCGACATCGATTCCACGCGCAGCACCGGCGTCGACGCGCGGCCCGGCATCAACGTCACCGGCAACGGCATCACGCTGATCGCCGGCAACACCATCGGCACGGCCGATAACAATGTCGACATCGACAGCCGCGCCGGCGGCGACCGCCTTGGCGCGGTGTCGGCGCAGACGACCTTCGGCAACCTGTACCTCAACGAGGTGACGGGCGATCTCGCCCTCGGCACGGTCGGCACCGGCAACCGGGGCGTCGCCTTCCTCACGGCGGCCGACGGGTCCATCCTGAATGGGCTCGCGCTCTACGACGATGCCAGCAAGGACGCGGCCGCGACCGGCTCGAACCTGACCTCCGGCAAAGCCTACCTGATCGCCAAGGACGACATCGGCGCCGGCGGAAAGCGGATCGTCGCCCGGATGAGCGCCGACAACGGCCTCACCTACGCGGACAGCTTCGGCGGGATCGAGGGCTACAGCACCGCCGGCAGCGTCTATCTGTGGAATATCGGCGGCCTGCGGGTCGGCGGCGTCACCACCACCACCGCGCCCGGCTTCCGGGCGGCGGGCACGCTCAGCATCCGCACGTCCAGCCCGCTCACCATCGATCGGGACATCATCTCGGGCAGCGACATCGTCCAGACCGCCGGCGAGACCGGGGCGTCCGGTGACGACCTCACCGTGCTGGCCGGCGTCACCATCTTCTCGACCGGCGGTTCGGTCACGCTGAACGCCGGCGACAACCTCACGGTCCAGGCCGGAGCGGTGATCAAGGCGCTGGGCGCGATCACCCTGCGGGGCGATTACAGCGCCTCGGGCACGCCCGACAACACCGGCACGACCATCGATCTCCAGGGTACCTATGTCGGGTCGTCGATCCGGATCGAGGGCGGCGCCAACGGCGATACGATCCGCCTCGACGGCCTCTTTACGACCGGCACGCGCATCATCACCCTCGACCGGAACGACGTCCCGGTCGAGGGAACCCTGAGCCTCGGCGGCTCCCTCGCCATCGTGGGCGGGGACGGGAGCGACACCGTCACCCTCGCGGGCCACTATCGCGGCGGCGCCCTGTCGATCGACGTGGCGGCGCCGGGGATCAGCGCCAACGATGCCGACACGGTGACCCTCGCGGGCCTCTACGGGCTCACCGGCGAGCTCGCGGTGCTGACCGGGACCGGCCTCGACCGCATCGCCCTCGGCGGGCGCTACGGCTCGGTCGCGGATGGCGTGATCGGGCTCGGCTCCCTGCGGATCGACGCGGGCGACGGGACCAACAGCGTTACCCTCGGCGGCGAGTACGCGATCGGCGGATCGGCCCAGATCACGACGGGTGGGGATGACGACACGGTCACGCTCACCGGCACGGCGAAGGTGGGCTCGCTCTCCATCGATGCCGGGGACGGCACCAATACGGTGACGCTCGACGGCGACATCACCGTCGTGGATGCGGCGCAGATCACGACGGGCGGGGACGACGATACGGTCACGCTGACCGGGATGGTGAAGGCGGGCTCGCTCGCGATCATGGCGGGGGAGGGCACCAACCGTGTTGTGCTCGACGGCGGCTTCACGGTCGCGGGCGAGCTCGCGGGGGGACCGGCGCCGGCCCGGACAGCATCACCCCCACGGGCACCTACGGCTCGGGG
>NZ_LABX01000172.1 GCF_001043915.1 Methylobacterium aquaticum
GCTGAAGCGATTGCCCTGGCATCGACGGAGCAGCCCTTGACAATCTCGAGCCGCCAGGAATCCCGCCTGCTGACCGCCGACGAGGCCGAACTCGTCGCCCGGTCGCATCATCCCCGCATTCAGAACGTCGCCGACCGCGACCTCGACGACCTGATCCACCGCCTGCGCGAGCGCCGGGACCGGGCGCGCGGCATCGCCCACCGCCAGCGCCGCGAGATCCGCGGACGGGCGGCGCCCTCGGGGGCACGGCCGGCCTCGGACGACACTGGCTCGCGGCAGAAAGCGGGGTTGCTCGCCTCGGCGGTCAAACGCGCGAACAAGGAGCGGGAGCGCCGCCGCGCCGCCGCGGCCCGCGGCAGCCTGGTCTCCCATGCCCGGCGCGCCCTGGCGTTGCGGCGGGACGCCGGCGATCCTTCCGCCCACTGGCCGGACTCGCGCACCGCGCACGAGGGTATGACCCCGATCCCGAACGAGAGCCTGGCCCCGTCCGGCGCGCTCCAGCAGGAGGGACAGGAGATCGCCATGCGCCGGGGCGGCGGGCCGCGCTGACTCTGTCGAACGAGAGGGCGCTCCGGGCTGGGGGGGCGGGTCGCGACCGTCAACGCCGGGCGAGGGGCCGATCCGCTCGCCCGATCCTCATGCACGGAGCCGCCATCTGCGATTCGCATAAGGGATCTTATGGAACCTTAGACGTGATAGCGGGGAGCGCCATGTGGGTTTCGCAGGCCTGCGTTGATGCGCTGAAGGCCGCCTGATAGGCATGACTCGTTTCCCGTGGGATAAACCATGCCTCTCGGTCGCTGGGTCGCCTGCCTGTTCCTCGTCGCGGCGGCGCTGCCCGGACCCGCGCAGGCTCGGCAGATCTGCGGCAAGGAGGTCGTGGCCTTCGACGAGATGGTGGTGCGGATCAAGGCAGATCCCGGAACCGAGGCGGCATGGATCTCTCCCGCGATGATGCAGATCGTGGACACGAAGCGGCTGTTGATCTGGACGCTGGCCAAGCCGACCGGGTCGCAGCCCGCCGCCTATATCTGCCGACGGATCGTGCAGGAGGGCGGCGCCGTCACATCGATCATGACCGCCGAGTGCCATGGAACACAGCTCGGCTGCGATGGGATCATTTCCCGCATCCTGGCGGAGCAGAGCCGGGCCACGGCCCCGTTCCGGCAGCGCTGAGCAGACCGGCATGGGCAGGCCAACGTTTCGCCCGCTGAGGTTCTTGTTTGATCGCAGATTTAGGCCGCCGAACCGGTGACCAGTTCGGCGATATCCGCTGAGGACCCGTAGCCGCCGTGAGCGCACGTCCGCCGACCGCCAACCTCTTCGCCGGCCTGCCCGCCACGCCGCAGCCCGACGAGACGGTCGGCATCCTGGCTCAAGGCCCGCAAACCCGCATCGAGCGGATCGTCTCCACCGGCCAGGCCAGCCCGCCGGGCTTCTGGTACGACCAGCCCTGGGACGAATGGGTCGTGCTGCTCTCAGGCGGCGCCGGCCTGCACCTGCACGGCGAGACGGAGCCCAGACGCCTCGCCCCCGGCGACCACCTGCTGATCCCGGCGCGCCTGCGCCACCGGGTCGCCTGGACGAGTCCCGACGTGCCGACGATCTGGCTCGCGGTCCATCTCGCGCCGGAGGATCAGCCGTCGACCGTGACCGACAGTCCGTCATAGGCCGGCACCACCCCGGGCGGCAGGCGCCGGCTCAAGGCGCCGTAATCGAGGTCGGTGTGGAGGTTGGTCAGGATGGCGCGGCGCGGCGCCACCTCCTCGATCAGCGCCAGGGCATCCGGCACCGAGAAATGGGTCGGGTGCGGCGTCTCGCGGAGCGCGTCGATGATCAGGAGGTCGAGGTTGCGCAACCGGGCCTTGGCGGCGTCGGGCATGGTGCTGACGTCGGGCGCGTAGGCCGCGTCGGCGAAGCGGAACCCGAGGGCCTTCTCCTCGGGCCCGTGCTCCATCGTGAAGGCCGTGGCGGTCACGGGACCGCCCGGGCCCTCGACGGTCACCGGCGCGCCGACCTCCAGCGCGTGCAGGTCGAGGATCGGCGGGTAGAGGCTGTCCGGCTGCGAGGTGAAGCAATAGGCGAAGCGGGCGCGCAGCAGGGCCGTGGTGTCCGCGTCGGCATGGACCGGGATGCGACGGCGCATGTGGATCACCAGCGGGCGCACGTCGTCGATGCCGTGGGTGTGGTCGGCATGGGAATGGGTGAACAGGATCCCGTCGAGGCGCGTCACGGCCGCGTCGAGGAGCTGCTCGCGCAGATCCGGCGAGGTGTCGACGAGAACGGTGGTCGCCTCGCTCTCGGCGTCCCGGCGCGCGACCAGCAGCGAGCAGCGCCGCCGCCGGTTGCGGGGTTCGGCCGGATCGCAGGCGCCCCAGCCATAGCCGACCCGCGGCACGCCGCCCGAGGAGCCGCAGCCCAGGATGCGAAGGGTCAGGGTCGGCATGTGGTCAGAACCCTCAGCGGTGGGCGGCCGCCTTGTCGAACAGGCGGTAGAAGTTGGCGGTGGTGAGCGCGGCCAGCATGTCGGGGGTGAGCCCCAGGGTCCCGGCCAGCGCCCGGGCGGTGTCGGCGACGAAGGCCGGCTCGTTCGGCCGGCCGCGATACGGCACCGGCGCCAGATAGGGCGCGTCGGTCTCGACGAGCAGGCGGTCGTGGGGCACCGAGGCCGCGATCGCCCGGATCTCGTCCGAGTTGCGGAAGGTGACGATGCCGGAGAACGACACGGAGAGGCCGAGTTCGACCCCGATCTCGGCGAGGCGCCGCCCCGACGAGAAGCAGTGCAGCACCGCCTTGAACGGCCCGTGGCCCATCTCCTCGGTGAGGATCTTGGCCACGTCCTCGTCGGCCTCGCGGGCATGGATGACGAGCGGCAGCCCGCTCTCCCGCGCGGCCGCGATATGGGTGCGGAACACCCGCTGCTGCACGTCCCGGGGCGCGTAGTCGTAATGGTAGTCGAGCCCGGCCTCGCCGATGCCGATGCAGCGCGGGTGGCGCGACAGGTCGACGATCTCGGCCGCCGTCACGTCCGGCTCCTCGCCCGCCTGGTGCGGGTGGGTGCCGACCGTGAACAGGACTTCCGGATGCGCCTCGCTCAAGGCCCGGTAGGTCTCGAACCGGGCGACCCGGGTCGAGATCGTCACCATCCGGTCGATCCCGGCCGCCTTGGCCCGGGCCAGCACCTCGGGCAGCCGCTCGGCGAGGCCGGGCGAATCGAGATGGCAATGGCTATCGACCAGGCTGACGCCTTGTGGGCCATCGACCAGGCCGACGCCTTGTGGGCTGTCGACCGGGTTCACGCCTCGGGCTCCACGTAGCGCGGGAAGATCGGGCTCGGGGCCGGCAGGGTCGTGCCGGGCACGAGCCGGTGATCCGGCCCGACATCCGCGAGGCTGCGCGCTTCGGGTGCCACCGCCAGAAGGTCGAGGAGCCGCGCGGCGGCGCTCGGGATGAACGGCTGGACCAGGATGCCGACCGCCCGCAGCACCTCGGCGGTGGTGTACAGAACCGCCTCCATCCGGGCCGGGTCGGTCTTGCGCAGGCTCCACGGCTCCTGGCCGGCGAAGTAGCGGTTGGCCTCCGCCACCACGGCCCAGATCTCGGCCAGCACCGCGTGCAGGGCGAGGTCCTGCATCAGCCCCCTCGCCGTCTCGGGCAGCGCGTCGGCGAGGGCGAGCAGCGCCCGGTCGGCCGATGACGGTTCGCCCGGCTTTGGAACCTGGCCGCCGCAATTGCGGGCGATCATGGTCAGCGACCGCTGGGCGAGGTTGCCGAGGTCGTTGGCGAGGTCGGCGTTGAGCCGGTTGACGATCGCCTCGTGCGAGTAGCTGCCGTCCTGGCCGAACGGCACCTCGCGCAGCATGAAGTAGCGCAGCGGGTCGGTGCCGTAGAGGTCGGCGAGGCCGACCGGGTCGACGACGTTGCCGACCGACTTCGACATCTTCTCGCCCTTGTTGAGCAGGAAGCCGTGGCCGAAGACGCGCTTGGGCACCGGGATGCCGGCCGACATCAGGAAGGCGGGCCAGTAGACCGCGTGGAAGCGGATGATGTCCTTGCCGATGACGTGGAGGTCGGCCGGCCAGTGGCGCCAGCGCGGAGCGGCCTCGTCGGGGAAGCCGCAGGACGTGATGTAGTTCGTGAGCGCATCGACCCAGACATACATCACGTGGCCGGGCTTGCCCGGCACCGGCACGCCCCAGTCGAAGGTGGTGCGGCTGACCGACAGGTCTTGCAGGCCTGAGCGGACGAAGCTCGTCACCTCGTTGCGGCGGCTGTCCGGGCCGATGAAGTCCGGCTGCGCCTCATACAGGGCGAGCAGGCGCTCGCCATAGGCCGAGAGCTGGAAGAAGTAGCTCTCCTCCTCGACCCACTCGACGGGCGTGCCGGTCTTCTCCGCCCGGCGGCTGCCGTCCGGCGCCGTGACCAGCTCGGATTCGTCGTAATAGGCTTCGTCGCGGACCGAGTACCAGCCGGCATACTTGGCGAGGTAGATGTCGCCGTTCTCCTCCATCCGGCGCCACAGCGCCTGGGCGGAGGCGATGTGGTCGGCATCGGTGGTGCGGATGAAGCGGTCGAAGGAGCAGTCCAGCCGCTCGGCCATGGCGCGGAAGCGCGGCGCCATGTCGTCCACGAAGGCGCGCGGGCTGATCCCGGCCTTGGTGGCGGTCTGCTGGATCTTGAGGCCGTGCTCGTCGGTCCCGGTGGTGAAGAACACGTCGTAGCCGTCGAGGCGCTTGAAGCGCGCGATGGCGTCGGCGGCGATCACCTCGTAGGCGTGGCCGATATGCGGCACCCCGTTGGGGTACGAGATGGCGGTGGTGATGTAGTACGGCTCGCCCGCCACGACTTGAATTCCCGGATAGGAGGCTTCGGATCGGTCGGGCCGCCCGCGAGGGCGGCGCCCGTTCCGAGCCTTAGAGCAAATTCGGGCGGCGGTGCCCACCCCCCGAGAGGGCTCTTCCTCCACCGCTCAGGCGCCCGCCGCCCATGGGCACGGCTCGTCGGTGCGGGCTTGCCCGTGGCGCCGCGCCCGGTCGAGGCGGACCGCGTGGTTGATGATCGCCATGTGGGTGAAGCCCTGCGGGACGTTGCCGCGCTGCTCGCCGGTCCCCGCATCGATCTCCTCGGCGAACAGCCCGAGGTCGTTGCCGCGGGCGAGGAGGCGCGCGAAGAGCGGCTCGGCCTCCTGGGTGCGCCCGGCCAGAGCCAGGCAGCCGACGCGCCAGAAGGCGCAGGCGGCGAAGGTCGCCTCCGGGTGCTCGAAGCCGTCGGCGTTGCGGTAGCGGTAGATCAGGTCCCCGTCGCCGAGCCCGGCGCTCACCGCCTCCAGGGTCGCGGCGACCCGGGGCGAGCGGGCGTCGAAGGCCCCGAACAGCACCGTGCGCAGGATGGCGGCGTCGAGGTCGTCGGAGCCGTAAGCCTGGGTATAGGCACCGACTTGGCTGTTCCAACCCTTCTCGTGGTACTCGGCCCGGATCTCGGCGGCGATCCGGCGCCACTCCGCGACCCGTTCCGGGCTCGCCACGTCGATCGCCTGCGCGATCTGCACCGCCCGGTCGAGGGCGACCCAGAGCATGCCCTTGGTGTGCAGGATCTGGCGCGTCTCGTCGCGCAACTCCCAGATGCCGTGGTCGGGGGCGTGGCGGCAGCGGATGACGTGGTCGGTGAGGTGCCCGAGCACCTCGGCCAGGTGGTCGTTGACCTTCACCGGCGGGTCGTAGTCGACGGCATCCAGGAAGGCGTGGAGCGCCACCAGGAACTCGCCGTAGATGTCGTACTGGTGCTGGCCCGAGGCCGCGTTGCCGATCCGCACCGGGGCGACCCCGCGCCAGCCGCGCAAATGATCGAGGATCTCTTCCTCCGGCACGCATCCGGTGATGCCGTACATCAGCTTGAGATCCCGGCCGCGGCTGTGGTCGGCGTTGCGCAGGAAGCGCAGGAACTCCGCCGCCTCGCGCAGGTAGCCGAGATTGACGAAGGCCGTGACGGTGAAGCTCGCATCCCGCATCCAGACGTAGCGGTAATCGAAGTTGCGGGTGCCCGGCACCGCCTCGGGCAGGCTGGTGGTGGCGGCCGCGATGATCCCGCCCGAGGGGGCGTGGGTCAGGAGCTTGAGCACCAGGGCGCTGCGCAGCACGTCGTCACGGTGCGGCCCGTCATAGGTGCAGCGGCCCGACCATTCCTCCCAGTAGCGTTCCGTCGCCGACAGGCTCGCTTCGGCCTGATCCACGGCGCCGTCGTCGTCCTCGCGGTGGGCGAGGACCAGCGTCGCCCCCTCCCCGGCCCGCAAGGCGAAGGCCGCCTCGACCCGGTCGCCGGTGATCGTCAGCGGCACCGAGGCGGCGACGCGCACGCCCTCCGGCGCCGAGAGACGCCGGCACAGGACGGTCCCGCCCGCTTCGGGCACGAGGACCGCGCCGTCCCGGGCATAATCGAAGGTCGGGCGCACCCGGAAGCGGCCGGTCACCGTGCCGGTCTCGCAGGCGGCGAGGCGCAGGATCCGGCCGTGGGGAAGGCCGTCCGGGCCCTCGTCGGGCACCGCGTCGAGGGGATGCAGCGGCATGACGTCGGTGAGCGTCAGGCGGCCGGTCGCCGTGACGAAGGTGGTCTCCAGGATGGTGGTGCCGGGCCGGTAGCGCCGCCGGGTCTCACGCAGGGAATCGAGCAGGATGTCGCAGGCCCCGCCCTTCTCCGCGTCGAGGAGGCGCAGGAACACGGCCGGGCTGTCGTGGCAGGGCCAGCACAGCCAGTCGATCGATCCGTCGCGGGCGACGAGCGCCGTCGTGCAGGTATCGCCGATCACGGCGTAGTCCTCGATCGGCCGGTCCGTCACGTCGCCTCGCTGCCAACATGGGTTAAAGCGCCGGGGTAACGGTTCGTCGGGACAGCGGTTTCGGGGCGCGACCGTATGTGCCGCGCCGCGGGAGGCCGGCGGCCGATCGCGCCGGGTTCGGTCCAGCCGGAATCAGTCCAACCACGTGCAGGCGATGGCCAGGGACGCGATGGCGAGGACGGTCCTGCGCTCGTCGCGAATGGTCACGAACAGGTGAAGCCGGTCGTGGCGGCGGGCCTCATCGCGGGCGATGTCGGCGAGGATCCGCATGGCATGGGCCCGGGCGGCGTCGCGGTTCGGCCACTTACTGCCCTCGTCGTCGCGGTGCGACAGGTCATGGTCGTTGATGTCGAAGAAATAGTGCGGCACGGGTTGCCCCAATGGTGTGAAGGGGCCTCCGGACCGAATCTCCGGAGCCCGCCGACCGGCCCTGCCGATCGGGGCGCGTTGACGCTGGTTTAGGACGCGCCGGTATTTCTTGCCCTTGCAAATGTTTATCGAGGTCGATTTTCCCTCTCGATACAAACAGGTGCGGGAATTGCCAGATTATGCCACCATCGACTGGCGCACGCCGCCTCGTCCGGCGCCGGTGACCGTCTCTTCACCGCGGCCATCCGCAGGCGCAGACATCCTTCGTCCACGAGACAACCGCGTCCGTGCCTTTCTCACCCGACTCGACATGCGCTAAGGTTGCGCCCCGCGACGGCCGTGCCTCGACCCGGAGCGATCCTGACGGCCCGGGGGCGTGCGGCGACCCGGGCGGCATCCGCCAAGGAAGGACTGCGCCCTGCGGCTCTCGCTCCACACCGACCTGTCGCTGCGCCTGCTGCTCTATCTCGCGGCGATGCAGGCCGGCACCTGGACGACGACGCCGGCCGTCGCCCGCGCCTTCGGGGTGTCGCTGAACCACCTCCAGAAGGTGGCGCGCGGGCTCACCGGCGCCGGCTACATCGAGGCGCGGCAGGGCCGCGCCGGCGGCGTGCGCCTGGCCCGGCCGCCGGCGGAGGTGCGGCTCGGCGCCGTGGTGGCGGATCTCGAAGGGCTCGGCTGCCTCGTGGACTGCGCCCGTGGCCCCTGCCCGCTCGCCGGCCGCTGCCTGCTCAAGACTGCCCTCGACGCGGCCGAGCAGAGCTTCGTGCGCGAGCTCGACCGGTTCACCCTGGCGGACGTGCTCGCCGGGCCGACCGGAGCTGCCCTCAGGGAAATGATCGGGGGCGAGGCCGATGGGGCGGCAGAGCCGGGGCCGTAGGGCCGGAGCGCGGTCGGGATGGCCGTGCGGATGGTCGGTGACGGGGGAGAGCGGACCTTAACTCAGCGGCCTGGCCTTCCGCGCGCAGAGGGATGGCCCGCAACTCCGAACGAGTAGCTCTCCAAGGTGAAGTCAGATCCGTCTTCTCTCGAGGGACCCGCCTTCATCAAGGAAGATTTGCAGTCAATCTTGAAGGGTCGAGATTGCCATGCTGAGAGAATGAACGGCATCAACGCCTCTGGCATCGGCCAGGCGGTGTGGGTACAATGGGCGTAGAGACCATGGGCACGCCCATTTCTCGTGCAAGCCGTCGATACAGTCCGGCATTCCAACCTCGACCGTCAGCCAGAACTCAGGGTCGTTGAGTGGTTTGGCGAACAGTATCAGCGTGACGATGGCGGTCATCTGCATCTCGACAGTCGGGACTCTGCCTTGCTCGCCGGCAAAGACTGGTCCGCTCTGGGGCGGACGCCGTCCCCGCCTGACTGGGCAGATCGGGTTTATCCCGGCCCGCCTCAAGCCCCCTCCCGCGCGGCCCGGCGCTCGGCCGCGGCGGCCTGCCAGATCTCGAGCGCCGCATCCGCGTTCATCGCCGCGATGCCGAGGCCGACCACCAGGTCGGGCCAGGGCGCGAAGCCGGGCCAGCGCGACACGGTCGCGGCGGTGACGAGCCCGGCCGCCACGATGGCGACGTTGGCAATCGCGTCGTTGCGGGCCGACAGGAAGGCGGCCCGGGTCAGGCTGCCGCGCCCCTCGCGGTGGCGGGCCAGCATCGCCGCGCAGGCGAGGTTGACCGCGAGCGCGCCGAGACCCGTCAGGGTCAGCGGCACCGGATCCGGCGCCGTGAAGGCGCCGATCTTCTGCCAGGCGGTCCAGGCCGCCGCGAGCCCCGGCAGCAGCAGGAGGCCGGCCATCGCGGCGCCGAGCCGCGCCCGCGCCGCCGGCCGCCAGCCGAGGCCGGCGATGATCAGGAGGTTGAGCGCCGCATCCTCCAGGAAGTCGACGCTGTCGGCGACGAGCGCCACCGAGCCGATCGCCACCGCCACCGCCGCCTCGATCCCGAAAGCGCCGAGATTGAGCAGGGCGACGCGCCGCACGGTGTCGCGCAGGCCGGGATCGGTGTCGGAGACGGTCACGGGACGGCCCTCGCGCAAGCGGCGGAACCGGGTGTCTATGCCCCGAGGGCGCGCTGCCGGCCAGAGGGACCCGCATCCGTGCCATGTCCCGCCGGCGGTTGTGCCGGCGGGCGGCGCCGGCTTGAGTGGGGCGACCCGCCGGCGACAGGCGGGAGGGAGGAGACCATCATGCCGCGTTCATCACGGCCATCGGCGTCCGGACCGGGGCGGGTGCCCCGCCGTCTCGTCCTCGCGGGCCTCGGCGCCCTCGCGGCGGCCCCACAGGCCAAGGCCGCGCCGGACGCCGCGGCGCAGGCGTCACCGGGCCGCCCTGCCCTGCCGGCGCTCCGCACGGAAGAATTCCGCCTGCCCGGCCCGGAGGACGGCGTTTCGATCTACGTGCGCAACAAGCGTCCGGCCGGGACGGAACGGTTCGCGCCCGATCGCATCCTGCTCTACGTCCACGGCGCGACCTATCCGGCCTCGACCGCCTTCGACCTGCCGCTCGCCGGCCTGTCGATGATGGACGACCTGGCGGGGCGCGGCTTCGACGTCTACCTCGTCGACCTGCCGGGCTACGGGCTCTCGGGCCGTCCGGCGGCGATGAGCCGCCCGGCCGCCGACGGACACCCCTTCATGCGGACGAAGGACGCCGCCGCCATCGTCGGCCAGGTCGTCGACTTCATCCGCCAGCGGCGGGGCGTCGACAAGATCGACCTGATGGGCTGGTCCTGGGGCACCTCGACGATGGGGCTCTACACCAGCACCCACACCGACACGGTCAACCGCCTCGTCCTCTACGCGCCACAATGGCTGTCGCGCACGCCGTCGCTCATCGGTGCCGGCGGCGGGGCGCTGGGCGCCTACCGGAGCGTGAGCCGGGACAGCGCGAAGGAGCGCTGGCTCAAGGGCGTGCCGGAGGACAAGCGGGCCGGGCTGATTCCGCCCGGCTGGTTCGAGCAATGGGCCGACGCCACCTTCGCCACCGACGCCGCCGGGGCCGCGCAATCGCCGCCGGTGTTGCGGGCACCGAACGGCGTCGTGGCGGATTCGCAGGATTACTGGCAGGCCGGCAAGCCGCTCTACGATCCCGGCGAGATCCGGGTGCCGACGCTGGTCATCCATGCCGAGTGGGATGCCGACCTGCCGAGCTACCAGGCGCAGGAGTATTTCGCCCGGCTCACCCACGCGCCCTACAAGCGCTTCGTGGAACTCGGCGAAGGCACCCACACGGTCATGATGGAGAAGAACCGGATGCAGTTCTTCCGCGAGGTCGCCGCCTTCCTGACCGAGGCCGATCCGCAGGCGCTGAACTGAGCGGGCGCCATCACGACGAGCGCCGCTCCGGTGGTCCGGAGCGGCGCGGCGGAAGTATCGCTCCGGGCCCGGACCCGGCGCTCAGGCCGCCCGCACCGTCTCGAGGAAGCGGGCCACCTCGGCCGAGAGGTGCTCGGATTGGCGCGACAGCTCGGTCGCGGCCCCCAGCACCTGGCTCGCCGCCGCCCCGGTCCCGTCCGCCGCCCGGGCGACGCCCGCGATGGTCGTCGTCACCTCGCCGGTGCCGATGGCGGCCTCGGAGACGTTGCGGACGATCTCCTGGGTCGCCGCGCCCTGCTGCTCCACCGCCGCCGCGATGCTGGTCGCCACGGCCGAGATCTCCTCGATCCGCCCGGTGATTGCGCCGATCGCGCCGACCGCCTGGCCGGTCGAGGATTGGATCGCCGCGATCTGGCCGGTGATCTCCTCGGTGGCTCGTGCCGTCTGGCCGGCGAGTTCCTTGACCTCGGCGGCCACCACCGCGAAGCCGCGGCCCGCCGCTCCCGCGCGGGCCGCCTCGATGGTGGCGTTGAGGGCCAGCAGGTTGGTCTGAGCGGCGATCGACGAGATCAGCCCGACCACGTCGCCGATGCGCGCCGTCGCCTCGGTCAGGGCGTGGACCTGGGCTGCGCTCGCGCCGGCCTCCCGGACGGCGGCGCCGGCCAGCCGCGCCGAGCCGTCCACCTGGCGGCCGATCTCCTGGACCGAGGCGCCCAGCTCCTCGGCGGCCGCCGCCACGGTGCCGACATTCGCGGCGGCCTGCGACGCGGCCGCGGCGACGCTGCTCGACTGGCCGGCGGTCTCCTGCGCGGTCTCGGTCAGGGTCCGGGCGGTGGCCTGCAACTCGGTGGCCGCGGCCGTGACGGCGCCGACGATGCCGCCGACCGCCCGCTCGAAGGCATCGGCCATCGCGCGCGTCGCCTGCCGGCGCTGCGCCTCGGCTCCGGCCCGGGCGAGCGCGGTCTCCTCCTCCAGGCGCCGGGTGTGGATCAGGGTGTCGCGGAACACCGCCAGCGCCGCCGCCATGGCGCCGATCTCGTCCCGGCGCGCCGCGCCGGGGATTGCGATCCCGGCATCGCCCGCGGCGAGGCGGCGCATCGCATCGGTCATGCGGCCGAGCGGCCGGACGACGCGCAGCAGGCAGAACAGCACCGCCGCGATGGTGATCGCCACCGACACGGCGAACGTCGCCATGGTGGCGCGGGTGGCCTCCGCCCGCTCGGCCCGGGCCGCCTCGCCCGCCGCCTTGCCGGCCGCGGCGTTGACGCCGACAAGCCTGGTGACGATGTCGATCGCCGTCCGGTAGGTCTTGTTCATCGGCCCGCGGAAGAACGTGTCGATCTCGGCCTGGCTCGAGAGCGTCTTGAGGTGGGCCCAGTCGGCCCGGAACGCGGCGAGCGCCGCGCTCAACGCGCGAAACGTCTCCGCCTCGGCCTCGGAGCTGATCAGCGCCGGGTAGCGCGCCATCCTCTCCCCGAGTGCGGTGTCCATCTCGGCGAAGCTCCTGGCCGACAGCGCGGTCTCGGCCTCGTCCTGTGCCGTGATGTAGCGGAACTGCCAGAGCCGGGCGCGCATCACCAGGGCGTTCATGGCGTGCGCCTCGTCGATCGACGGCATGGCGTTGTCGGCGAGGGTGTCGATGCGGGTCTCGATCGCGTCGAGCGTCCACAGCGAGACGGCGCCCTGCGCCAGGGACAGCGACAGAAGGATCCCGAACAGTCCGCTCAGGCTGCTCTTCAGGGACAGGCGCATGGGCAAGGACCGACGGTGACTGTTTCAGAGGATGGTACACCCTTGTGTTCCGACATCACTAAAAAATCGTTAAAAACCGCTCTTTCTTCAATCCCGCCTAGGCATAGACAAATCCAAGTCGTGCCTGCGAGCAATGATTCGATCCATCTGATATCAGGCGGGAGACGTTACGGCAGATGAAGATGATGGCGGCGGCCGTCGCGGTCGCCGGGGCCGGACGCGCCGCTCCCGGAGCCGGCGCGCGACTCGTCGCCTCATCCTTTGGGCTGTCCGACCTTTCGCCAGTGGATTTCCGCCCCCGTCCCGTGCGACCCCCGGCTTATCCCCGGCCGGGACGGCGGCGCCGCGCGCGCCCGGCCGCCTCGGCCGCGGCACCAGATCGACCGGGAGCGACGCCGATGATGCCCGAACTGCGCGTGCTGTACTTCGAGGACCTGAGCGTCGGCCTGTCCGAGACGCTGTCGAAGACGATCGCGACCTCCGACGTGGTCGGCTTCGCGGAGATCACCGGCGACCGCAACCCGATCCACCTCTCCGAGCACTTCGCCGCCCGCACCCCGTTCGGCACCCGCATCGCCCACGGGCTCTACACCGCCGGGCTGATCTCGGCGGTGCTCGGCACCCGCCTGCCCGGTCCGGGCGCGGTCTACATCAGCCAGAGCCTCAACTTCCGCGCGCCGGTCCGCATCGGCGACACGGTCGACGTCACGGTCGAGGTGGCCGAGCTGGTGCCGGAGCGCCGCCGCGCCCGCCTGACCTGCACCTGCTCGGTCAACGGCGAGACGGTGCTGGACGGCGAGGCCCTGGTGAAGGTGCCGACCAAGGCCGAATCCGACCCGCTGGCCGCCCGCAAGGGGTGAGGGTATCAGGCGTCGCCATGGCGCCCATCCCGATCGACGATCCCGACGACCCGCGCCTCGATCCCTATGCGCGGATGCGCGAGCGCGACCTCG
>NZ_LABX01000173.1 GCF_001043915.1 Methylobacterium aquaticum
CGCCCGCGCGGGCGTCGGGCATCTGGTGAAGATCGAGGTCGAGGTCGATACCCTCGCGCAGCTCGAGGAGGCGCTGGAGGTCGGGGCCGATGCCGTGCTCCTCGACAACATGACCCCCGAGACCCTGCGCCGCGCAGTGGCGATGATCGACGGGCGGGCGGTCAGCGAGGCGTCGGGCCGGATCAGCCGCGAGACCGTCGGTGCCGTGGCGGCCTCGGGGGTCGACCTGATCTCGACCGGCTGGATCACCCACAGCGCCCCCATCGTCGATCTCGGCCTCGACGTGGCCTGACGCGAGGGACTTGACCGTTCCGGCTCGCAGCCCCCTTGCGAGCCGGCGGCGTCCCGCGCGCTTTGCCGCGGTGGAAAGAGAATCGTGCGCGAGCGGGCCGGGCTGTGATAGGTCCCGCTCCGGGCGGCCGACACCGCCGGAGGGCGCGCGAGGGAGCGACGGGACCCGTGACTGACCGCCGCGAAAGCGACCGCATCGACGCCGAGATCGGTCGCTCCAGCCCGAGCCACGACCCCTTCGCCGCCGCCGTGCGGGCGACACGGATGCCGATGCTGATCACCGATCCGCACCGGCCCGACAACCCGATCGTCTTCGCCAATGCCGCCTTCAGCAAGCTGACCGGCTATGCCCGCGACGAGGTCCTGGGCCAGAATTGCCGCTTCCTCCAGGGGCCGGCGACCGACCGCGCCGACGTGGAGAAGATCCGCGACGCGATCGAACGCCGCGTGGCGATCGAGATCGACCTCCTCAACCACAAGAAGAACGGCGAGACATTCTGGAACCGGCTGCTGATCTCGCCGGTCTTCGACGCGGACGGCGCACTGACCTACTTCTTCGCGTCGCAGTTCGACGTCACGCCGGAGCGCGAACGGCTGCGCGATCTCGGCGAGGCCCTGCGCCGGCGCGAGCAGATGCTGGACGCCCTGGTGCGCTCCTCGTCCGAGGTCCGCTACCGGACCAGCGCCGACTGGAGCCGGCTCTACCAGCTCTCCGGCGGCGACTTCATGGCCGACACGACCTCCCCCCGCACCGACTGGATCGAGACCTATATCCCGCCGGAGGACCGGCCGGCATTGCGGGCCGAGATCGCGCGCGCGATTCGCACCAAGACGTCCTACAGCCTCGAGCACCGGGTCCACCTCGCCGACGGGTCGGTCGGCTGGGCCTCGTCCCGGGCGGTGCCGGTGCTCGACGAGCACGGCCGGATCACCGAGTGGTACGGCGCCGCCACCAACATCACCGCGCGCAAGCGGGCCGAGGCCGCCTCGCGCGACCTGAACCTGTCGCTCGGCCGGCAGGTGGCCGACCGCACGGCGGAGCTGCGCCTCTACGGCGACATCGTCCAGTCGAGCGCCGTGCCGATCTGCGCCTTCGACACCGAGTACCGGCTGATCGCCTTCAACCAGGCCCATAGCGACGCATTCTACCGGATCTTCGGCCGCCGGGTACGGATCGGCGAGGTGTTTCCCGACCTGTTCCCGCCGGACCAGGCCCCGGTGATGCGACGCTTCATGGCCCGGGCGCTGGCCGGCGAATGCGACACGGTGACCGCGGAATTCGGCGATCCGGCCCTGGCGATGCCCACCTGGGAGGTCTCCTACTCGCCGCTGCGCGACGCGGAGGGCCGGGTGATCGGCGCGTTCCACTTCGCCAAGGACATCTCCGACCGGGTGCGGGCCGAGACCGAGCTGGCGGCGACGCAGGAGGCGCTTCGGCAAGCTCAGAAGATGGAGGCGGTGGGCCAGCTCACCGGGGGCCTCGCCCACGACTTCAACAACCTGCTCGCCGGCATCTCGGGCTCGCTCGAACTGATGCAGACGCGGCTGGCCCAGGGCCGCTTCAAGGACGTCGAGCGCTACATGGCGGCGGCGCAGGGCGCGGCGAAGCGCGCCGCGGCGCTGACCCACCGGCTGCTGGCGTTCTCGCGCCGGCAGACGCTCGATCCCCGGCCCACCGACGTGGACCGGCTTGCGCGGGGGATGCAGGAGCTGATCCAGCGGACCGTGGGCCCGGGCATCGCCCTCGAGGTGGTTGCGGCTCCGGACGCCTGGCCGGCCCTGGTCGATCCGTCCCAGCTCGAGAACGCCCTGCTCAACCTCTGCCTCAACGCCCGCGACGCGATGCCCGACGGAGGGCGCATCGTCGTCGCAACCGCCAACCGGACCATCGACGCCCGGACCGCCCGCCGGCACGACATGCCGGAAGGGGAATATGTGCGCCTGCGCGTGACCGATACCGGGACCGGCATGGCACCCGACGTGATCGCCCGGGTGTTCGAGCCGTTCTTCACGACAAAGCCGATCGGCGAGGGGACGGGCCTCGGCCTGTCGATGATCTACGGCTTTGCGCAGCAATCCGGCGGGCAGGTGCGGATCACCTCCGAGGTCGGCCGCGGCACCACTGTCAGCCTCTACCTGCCGCGCCATGCCGGCGCGGTGCCGGGCGAGGCCGAGACCGGGACGCCCCCGCCGCTGCCGCGCTCCGCGGGCGGCGAGACCGTGCTGGTGGTCGACGACGAGCCGACCGTCCGCATGCTCGTCACCGACATCCTGGAGGACCTCGGCTACTCGGCGATCGAAGCCGGTGACAGCGCGGCGGGCTTGCGCGTGCTGCGCTCCGACGTGCGGATCGACCTTCTGGTCACCGATATCGGTCTGCCCGGCGGCATGAACGGCCGCCAGATGGCCGAGGCGGCCCGGGAGACCCGGCCGGACCTCAAGGTGCTGCTGATCACCGGCTATGCCGAGACCGCCATCCTGGGCAACGGCAGCGTGAGCCCCGGCATGGCAGTGCTGACCAAGCCCTTCTCGATCGAGACGATGGCCGCCCGCATCCGCTCGATCATCGAGGCGGGCCGGGAGCGCGAGCGGCGTCCGTAGACTCGTGGATGGAGATCCGGCGGTCCGTCGAGCCGGCACGCTCGACCGTCATCGCATTCCCGTCGGGTCGCGGCGCCCGACCGGCGGCGCGCTCGCATGCCGGTCTCGCTCTCGGTCCCGGATTGTGCCGGATTGTGCCGGATTGTGCCGGATTGTCTGCGGCGCGCCGGTGAACACGTCGCCGCATGATGCTGAGGCCGTCGGTCCAACAGCCCCTCAGGCCGCCCGGACCGTATCCAGGAACCGGTGCACTTCCGCCGTCAGGTTCTCGGATTGGCGCGACAGGGTGGAGGCCGCGTCCAGCACCTTGGCGGCGGCGGCCCCCGTCTCCTCCGCGGCCCCGGCCACGCCGGCGACGTTCGCGGTCACCGCGTCGGTGCCGGCCGCGGCCTGGGAGACGTTGCGGACGATCTCCTGGGTCGCCGCACCCTGCTCCTCCACCGCCGCCGCGATGCTCGTCGCCACGGTCGAAATCTCGCGGATGCGCCCGGCGATCGCACCGATGGCGCCCACCGCCTGCTCGGTCGAACCCTGGATGCGTCCGATCTGGGCGGTGATCTCGTCGGTCGCCCGGGCGGTCTGGCCGGCGAGTTCCTTCACTTCCGCCGCCACCACGGCGAAGCCGCGGCCGGCCGCACCGGCGCGGGCCGCCTCGATCGTGGCGTTGAGCGCCAGCAGGTTGGTCTGGGCGGCGATCGACGAGATCAGCCCGACCACGTCGCCGATGCGGGCGACCGCGTTGCTCAGCTCCTGCACCAGGGCGCCGCTCCGATCGGCCTCGGTCACGGCGGCACGGGCGAGCGCGGCCGAACCGTCCACCTGCCGGCCGATCTCGCCCACCGAGGCGCCCAGCTCCTCGGCGGCAGCCGCCACCGCACCGACATTCCCCGACGCCTCGCCGGCGGCGGCCGCGGCCGTCGCCGAGCGGCCAGCGGTCTCGCTGGCGGCGGCCGTCATGGTCCAGGCGGTCGCCTGCAAGGCGCCGGCCGAGGACGCGACCTCTCCGACGATGCCGCCGACCGCCCGCTCGAACGCCGCCGCCATCTGGCGCATGCCCGCCCGGCGCTGCTCCTCGGTCGAGGCCCGCGCCTGGGCGGCTTCCTCCTCCAATGCGTGGCTGCGGATCAGGCTGTCCTTGAACACCTGGACCGCCCGGGCCATCCGGCCGATCTCGTCACGCCTCTGCGTGCCGGAGACCGCCACCGCGGTCTCGCCGGCGGCGAGCCGCTCCATCATGCGAGCCATCGCGACGACCGGGCCGGCGACGCCGCGTTGCAGGATCAACCAGGCGAGGACGAGCGCGACCGTACAGGCGGCAGCGGCCGCGGCGATCGTGGTGACCCGGGCCTCGTCCCCGGCCGCCAACGCTGTGTCGCTTGCCCGGCGCATCATGCTCTCGGCCCCGGCCTCGATCTCGCCGAGGACCTGACGGGCTGCATTCAGCGCGGGGTCAACGCGCTCGCGGCCGACCCGCAAGGCCTGGTCCTGCTGGCTGCCGAAGGTCTTGGTGATCAAGTCGTCCGTCGCCTCGAACGCTTCCCCGAACCGCGCGAGAACCTGGCCGGCGCCGGCCGTCGCCTCTGGCATCAGCGCCTTGAGCCGATCGAGCCGGCCCGGCAGCGCCGCGGCGATCGCCTTGGTCTCCTTTTCCAGGGCGTCGAGCTCGGACATCGAACTCTCGGACACGATGCGGTTGACCACCGCACCGTAGCGCATCAGCTCGAGCCGCACCTCGGAGGCTGCCCGGCTCGCCGCCACGTCGCGGTTGAGGACGTCCTGATAGGTCTGAGCGATGAGGCTCATCCGCGACAGGGCAAAGCCACAGAGGCCCGCCAGCATGACCAGGAGCAAGCCGACCGGAATCGCCGCCTTGGCGAAAATTCGCATGTTGCCGAGGGTCGAACGGGACACGATGCCGCTCCGGTGGCGCAGACCACCGCCACCATGATGCGGTCGCGTTGATACAGGATTAATATCCCGTTGGCTCGTCCACGCCGGCGCGACGCCCCGGCCCAGAATGCGACTCGTCGCGGTGCGACGTCAGCCCTCCCGGTCGGCCACGCGCAGCGATTGCCTGAGCCCGGGATGGGACCTTCGCGACGAACCGGGCACGGACGGGGGAACCATGCCGTGCCCGGTCCGCGACCGTCCCGGACGCCTCGGGGGATAGCGCCGGAACGATGGGGGACGCCCTGTCGGGCAAAACGAGTGAGCGGGCGAACGCCATTCAGGCGGTGCCAGACGGGGTCGGACTGCCCCTGTCCAGATCCTGCCCGAGCCGGTCGCGGGCCCGGCTGACGCGGCTCTTCACCGTGCCGGCCGGGCAGCCGATGATGGCGGCGGCGGCCTCGTAGGACAGCCCTTCCACGGCCACGAGGAGCAGCGCCTCGCGCTGCGCCGGCTCGAGCCGGTCGAGGGCGCCCTGGACGTCGCGCAGGGATGCCCGGTGCTCCTGCTCGGCGGCGCTTGCCAGGGTGGCGGCGTGGGCCCCGTCGGGGTCCGCCACTTCGAGCCGGTACTTGCGGCGCCCGTTGAAGAAGCTGTTGCGCAGGATCGCGAACAGCCAGGCCGGCAGGCTGGTGCCGGGGGAGAACTGGCGCCGGTGCTCCCAGGCTTTGAGCAGGGTGTGCTGGACCAGATCGTCGGCATCGGCTCCGTGGTGGGTCAAGGACAGCGCGTATCGGCGCAGGCGCGGCACCGCATCGAGAAGCCCGGCTCCGAATGACGCAACATCACCGGCCGCCTGCGCCGCCGCGAGAGCCTGCGTCAGGCGCGCCAGCATCTGGCCGAGACGCGAGCCGGGATCGAGCACGACGATCTCGGGAAAGTAATCCCGCAGCAGCCCGCCGAGATGCGACGGAATCACGGCTAAGCCTGCCTCCGATGCGGCAATCCTTGCCTGCCCCTCATGATCTGTCTGCACGGAAAAAAGCCCGTCAACCATCTGCATATCGAACTAGACCGGGCGTTCCAGCGGATTAGTCCCGTGGGGAAGCGCGGCGGTGCGGTGGTGGTCGGACTTATTTCTGATCGCTGCCAATTACGTCAATGATACGATTCTACCGGTGAATCTCGCTGACCCGCGGGAACCCGTTAGCGCGCGATCCGTTTGTGCTCCGCTGCCCGAGAGGCAGCGGCGACGAGCATGAAGGGACGAAGCGAGCCGTGACCGCAGGCGTCGACAGGCATGAACTCCGGCAGATCATCGCCGGCCTCAGCGAGGGCGTGATCCTGGTCGAGCCCGACCAGACCATCGCCTACGCCAACGAGGCCGCGCTGGCGATGCACGGCGCCGAGAGCCTGGACGAGATCGGCCCGACGGTCGACGCGTACCGGGAGCGCTTCGCCCTGCGCTACCGCAACAACCGGACGCCGGAGAACTACCCGATCGAGCGGGTCGTCGCCGGGGAGCGCTTCCACGACGTCGTGGTCGAGGTGACGCGCACCGACAAGCCGGAAGTCGGCTTCGTCCATTCCCTGCGCAGCCTCGTCGCCACCGACCGGGAGGGCAAGCCGAGCTGCCTGGCGCTGATCCTCAAGGACGTGTCGGACCAGTTCGAGGCCGAGGAGCGCTTCGAGCGCACCTTCAACGCCAATCCGGCGCCCGCCGTCATCACGCGGCTCTCCGACCTGCGCCACGTCAAGGTCAATGCCGGCTTTCTGGAAATGACCGGCTACACCCGCGACGCCGTGATCGGCCGCAGCGTCTACGAGGTCGACGTGCTGGCCAATGCCCGCCACCGCGACCTCGCGGTCTCTCGGCTCAACGAAGGCGGCACGATCCCCCAGATGGAGGCGCGCCTGGAACTGCCCGAGGGCGGTGGCCGCTTCGTGATCGTGGCCGGCCAGCCGATCGAGATGGGCGACGAGCCCTGCATGCTGTTCACCTTCGCCGACCTGGAGCTGCGCCGGAAGGCCGAGACGGCGTTGCGCCAGAGCGAGGAGCGCTTCGCCAAGGCGTTCCGCCTGACCCCCGTCCCGACGCTGCTCGCCCGCGCCGAGGATTTCCAGGTGACCAGCATCAACGAGGCTTTCGGCCGGGTCTTCGGCTTCAGCGAGGACCGGGTGGTCGGCCGCGCCCCGGCAGAGTTCGGGCTGTGGGTCTCGGCCGAGCAGCGCCGGCGCTTCGAGGAGGGGCTGGCGCGCACCGGCTATGGGCTCGGGCTGGAAGTGTGCCTGCGCCACGAGAGCGGCGCCGACCTCGACTGCCTGGTCTCGGCCGAGCGGGTGAGCATCGGCGAGGCCGAGTTCGTGCTGATGGTCCTCCAGGACATCACCGAGCGCAAGCACACCGAGCGCGAGCTGTTCGACGCGATCGAGACGGTGATGGCCGACACGTCCTGGTTCAGCCGCGGGCTGATCGAGAAGCTGGCCAACCTACGCCGGCCGGGCCGCGAGACGCCGGACGACGCCGTGCCGGACCTGACCCTTCGCGAGCGGCAGATCCTGAACCTGATCTGCACCGGGCTCGATGACGACGGCATTGCCCGCAAGCTCGGCCTGTCGCGCAACACCGTGCGCAACCACGGCGCCGCGCTCTACCGCAAGCTCGGCGTACACCGCCGCACCGAGGTCATCCTGTGGGGCCGCGAGCATGGTTTCCCGCTTCGGGCCTCTGGCAACGAAAGTTCAGGACACTAGTAATTTTCTACCATTGACGGCGCGCGAGGCAGCCACATCTAAATGTCTGTCGGAGTTCTCTCAGTCTCGACGAGGTGCTCATGACCGAAAGCGCGCCAAAGACTTTCACCGACGCAACTTGCACCGAGCAAGTCAAGGGTTCGGTGAAGGAGGCCATCGGCAAGCTCACCGGCGATGTCCGGGTCGAGGCCGAGGGCCGGCGTCAGAAGGGCAAGGCCCATCCCGCGCGGGGCCCGATCGGGTCGCCGCGCGGGGACGGACCGTACCGGGACTGACGACACCCGCCATCCGGCGCCCCGCGCGAGGGCGCCGTGCCACCCACCACACCACCCGAAGGAGACTTCCCATGATCGACACGGATCGCATCACCGGCGCCACCCGCGAACTCGGCGGCAAGATCCAGGGCGCGGTCGGCGACCTGACCGGCTCGCACCGTGACTCGGCCGAGGGCCGGTTCCGCGAGGCGCAGGGCGCGGCGGAGAACGCCTATGGCCAGGCCAAGGACGGCGTCCGCCATGCCTCGGACCGGGCCCAGGACTATGCCGGCCAAGCCGCCGACCGGGTTCGGGACTACGCGGACCGCGCCACCGGCCGGGCGGAGGAGTTCGCCGACCAGGCACGGGATGTCGCCGACGACGCGCGGGGCTACGCCGAGGACGCCTATGAGCGCGGCAGCCGCTCCCTGCGCCAGGGCGCCCGGCAGGTCGGCCATCAGGTCGCCGAGTACCCGGTCGCCTCGCTGGTGATCGCCGGCCTCGTGGGCTTCGGCCTCGGCCTCCTGGTCAACGCCAATCGCGACTGATTCCCCGGCCGCCCGGCCCTGGCCCCGGTCCCGGCGTGGGAGAGCGCCCGGGGCCGGGACCAACCGACACCCCCATTGGCCGCCCATCCAGGTCCGCCCACCCTTGCCCGCACATCCTTGCCTGAACGACCCGGAGTAACGACGTGACCATCCAGACCCCGGTTTCACCCCTGACAACGACGCAAGCCGACACCCGCGCGGTCCTGCTCAACCAGGTCTCCTGGGGCGCCATCTTCGCCGGCGCCGTGACCGCCCTGGTGACGCAGGTGATCCTCAACCTCGTCGGCGTCGGCGTCGGCCTGTCCTCGGTCGGCGTGAACGCTGCCGACAACCCGGCTGCCTCGACTGTCTCGATGGGGGCGGGCCTGTGGTTCGTGATCTCGGGCATCGTCGCGTCGCTGGCCGGCGGCGCCATCGCGGGCCGGCTGTCCGGCAAGCCGCTGCCGGGGGCGGCTGCCCTGCACGGCCTCGTCTCCTGGGCGGTGACGACCCTGGTGGTGATCTATCTCGTGACCTCGGCGGCGAGCGGCCTCGTCGGCGGCACGCTCAGCACGGTCTCGGGCGCGCTCGGCGGCGCCGGCAACCTCGTCGGCGGCACGATCCAGACCGCCGCCCAGGCCGCGGCCCCATCCCTGTCGAAGATCCAGAACCCCCTCGACGGCATCGAGGACAAGGTCCGCCAGCAGGCTGCCGGCCAGGACCCGCAGGCCGCCCGCGACGCCGCCGTGGCCGCCGTGCGCGCGGTGCTGACCGGCGATGCGTCCCAGACGGAGCAGGCCAAGACCCGCGCCGCCGACGCGCTGGCCAAGGCCCAGGGCATCTCGCCCGACCAGGCCAAGGCGCAGATCGACGACTACCAGAAGCAGTACGAGCAGGCGGTCGCCACCGCCAAGCAGAAGGCCGAGGCCGCGACCGTCGCCGCCAAGTCGGCCGCCACGCAGGGCGCCTTCTACGCCGCCATCGCGCTGCTGCTCGGCGCCGCTGCGGCATTCTTCGGTGGCCGCCTGGGCGCCCCGGCGCTGGTGACCGCCTACGACACCCGCCGCGTCTGATCCCTGACCGGCTCCCGCCATGGCGGGAGCCCTCCCCTTCCCCTTTCGAAGCCAAGGAGACTGTCCGATGAGCAGCACCACCGACAAGATCAAGGGCCTGGCCAACGAGGCCGTCGGCAACGTCAAGCAGGGCATCGGCAAGGTCACGGGCGACGACCATCTGGTTGCCGAGGGCAAGGCCCAGGAGCTGAAGGGCGAGGCCCAGCGCACGGTCGGCGAGGTCAAGGACGGCGTGAAGAACGCCGCCGACAGCGTGCTCGGCCGCAAGTAATATCAACGGTCGTTAAAAACGACCTTTGATGCTGTTCGCGAATTTTTGCCAAGCCCAAAATCCCTGACATCTGGGCTTGGCATCGAAAATTCGAGATGGAGCAACGGCCGCGTCGATCTCGGGCCTGCCCGAGATCGAATCGATGCGTCAGCATCTTCAGCCGTTGGTATGACGCCGCGCCCTTGTCCATCAGGGCGGCGGGATCGTTCCGCCGCCCCACACGTTCCGGGTTTTCCGCAACCCCCGATACTCAGGAGGACAGCATGAACCGCGACCAGTTCAACGGCGCGTCCCGTCACCTGAAGGGCCGCGCCCAGACTGCCCTCGGCGGCCTCACCGGCGACCCCGTCCGTCAGGTCCGTGGCGCCGCGAACCAGGTGGCCGGCGGCGCGCAATACGCCTATGGCCGCGCCCGCGACCGGGCGGATGACCTCGTCGAGGACGGCCGCCATCTCGCCCGGGAGGTGCGCGAGCGCGCCGGGGAGATCGGGCACACGGCGCGCGAGCGGGCGGAGGATGTCGCCGACGCCGCCCGCGCGGCCCGTCGCCGCGGAGAGGCCTATGGCCAGCGCGCCGTGCGTTACGCCGAAGGCCATCGCACCAACACGCTGATCGGCATCGCCGTCCTCGCCTTCGCGGCGGGCTGGCTCGTGCGCCAATCACGCTGACACTCACCCCATCCACCTGAAGGGAGACCCCGCCATGTTGCGCAAGTTCGTCACGCTCTTCGTCCTGCCGAAGCTGATCGCCTATCTCAGCCGGCGCGGCTCCCGTTCCCGGCCCGGCCGGACGTATTGATCTGACCGATCGCAGCGGTGTCACCGATGGGGATTCTCTCGTCGCTGGGTCGATGCGAGCGACACCAGCACTGTCCAACGAGAATCCCTGGACGGTCGGGCGCGGGATAACCTTTCCCAGGCGGAATGATCACGCGCTCTTTGCTGCTGCACCAAGGTACACGATGAAGCAGGTCGTGCGGCATGGAAGCGAAAACCGCTGGGCAAGAACCCTCTCTCCTCCGCGCGGCCTCGGCTTGTCCCATCGGCCCAAGATGCTGACGCATCGGGCCGATGAACCATCTCATAGCAACGGTCGTTGAAACCGACGTTTGGTGCCATTCTCGAACTGTCGTCAAGCCCAAGGTCCCGGACATCTGGGCTTGACATCGACTCTACGATTTTTCGACGTCCTGGGCGAGGAGGCGATGGGTTACGCCCCTCAGACAATCCTTCTCCGACAACCGTTCCCTTTCTCGAAGCACGTGGCTTCGGCCGTGCAAGCCGAGAAAAAGATTGGGCAACTTCGCATTGGTCGGAGATGAAAATCCTTAAGCTGGATCAACGGAAGCCAGCCGGGAGAGGCGAGGCCCGCGCTTCTTCTTCTACCGTGTCGCCTTGCGAAAGAGACAGGGGGCCGCCGCGCTCGTCGCGCGGCGGCCCCCTGTCTCTCGATGTGATCCTGCGGATCAGGCCGATCCCTCGTCGAGGTCGTCCGCCGTCGGCGTGGCGTTCTCCAGGATCTTATCGGCGACGAGGCCCGAATTCTGCCGGATCGACGCCTCGATCTTGTTGGCGATATCGGGGTTGTCGCGCAGGAAGCCCTTCGAGTTCTCGCGGCCCTGGCCGAGGCGCTGACTGTCGTAGGAGAACCAGGCGCCCGACTTCTCGACGATGCCGGCCTTGACGCCGAGGTCGATCAGCTCGCCGACCTTCGACACGCCCTCGCCGAACATGATGTCGAACTCGACCTGCTTGAACGGCGGCGCCACCTTGTTCTTGACCACCTTGACCCGGACGCTGTTGCCGATCGGCTGGTCGCGGTCCTTGAGGGTCGAGATGCGGCGGATGTCGAGGCGGACCGAGGCGTAGAACTTCAGCGCGTTGCCGCCCGTGGTGGTCTCGGGGCTGCCATACATGACGCCGATCTTCATCCGGATCTGGTTGATGAAGATGACCATGCAGTTCGAGCGCGAGATCGAGCCGGTGAGCTTGCGCAGGGCCTGGCTCATCAGGCGGGCCTGGAGGCCCGGCTGCTGGTCGCCCATCTCGCCCTCGATCTCGGCCCGCGGGGTGAGGGCCGCCACCGAATCGACCACCAGCACGTCGATGGCGCCGGAGCGCACCAGGGTGTCGGTGATCTCCAATGCCTGCTCGCCGGTATCGGGCTGCGAGATCAGCAGGTCGTCGAGGTTGACGCCGAGCTTGCGGGCATAGACCGGGTCGAGGGCGTGCTCGGCATCCACGAAGGCGCAGACGCCGCCTTTCTTCTGGGCCTCGGCGATGGTGTGGAGCGCGAGCGTGGTCTTGCCGGAGGATTCCGGCCCGTAGATCTCGATCACCCGCCCGCGCGGCAGGCCGCCGACACCGAGGGCGATATCGAGGCCGAGCGACCCGGTCGAGATGACCTCGACCTCCTGCACCTTGTCGCCCTTGCCGAGCCGCATGATCGAGCCCTTGCCGAAGGCGCGCTCGATCTGGGCGAGGGCGGCGTCGATCGCCTTCGACTTGTCTTTGTCCATGGTCGGGTTTTCCACCAGTCGCATCTGGGGCTGAGCCATCTCGGCGGGTCCTTATGGCAGGAGGGGCGGCAAGTCTCAATCGCGCGGCCGGGTTTTATGTACTTGTTTTGTTCTCATCCGGCAAGGGCAGAAGCGACGTTTGCCGGGGATTGTCGGGAGATCGGGCACCGTCGAGGGCGCGGCGCAGGTTGGCGGTCGACCAGGACGGCCAGCCCGTCCCGGCGACGTCGCGGTCGCGGCTCCAGGTGTCGGCATCGAGCAGCCAGGCACAGGCGAGGACGTGCGCGTCGGAGGTCGAGCCGTTGCGGGATGCGACGGCGTCGGAGGGGGGTCTTGCCCTCTTCACCCCGCCATCGTGGTCTTCACCGTCTCGACAAGCTGCTTCAGGCTGAAGGGCTTGGGCAGGAAGTTGAATTCTTCGCCATCGGGCAGGTTCTTGCGGAAGGCGTCCTCGGCGTAGCCGGAGACGAAGATCACCTTGAGGGCCGGGTGGGCCTTGCGCAACTCGCGCAGCAGGGTCGGGCCGTCCATCTCGGGCATCACCACGTCGGAGACGACGAGATCGACCGAAACCTCCCGGCGCTCCATGATCTGGAGCGCCTCGAGGCCCGAGGCGGCCTCGAGCACGGTGTAGCCGCGGGCGGTCAGCGCCCGGGCATTGACGGCGCGGACCGGGTCCTCGTCCTCGACGAGCAGGATCGTGCCGCGGCCGGTGAGGTCGCGGGCTGGCGCCTTCGGGGCCTCGGCAGCGGCGGCGGCCGGAGCGGCGCCCGGCGCCGGCAGGACGGCCTCGGCCGGCGTCTCGGCGGTGTCCGCCTCCGGCACCGGCACGTGGCGCGGCAGGTAGATGGCGAAGACCGTGCCCTGGCCGACGGTCGAGCGCACGTCGATGTATCCGCCGGATTGCTTGACGATGCCGAACACCGTCGAGAGGCCGAGGCCCGTGCCCTTGTTGACCTCCTTGGTGGTGAAGAACGGCTCGAAGATTTTTTCCATCACCTCCGGGGTCATGCCGGTGCCGGTGTCGCTGACCTCGATCAGCACGTGGTCGGCTCCCGGCAGGCCGTTGAGGCGCAAGGCGCCGACGGCTTCCGCGGTCATGTTGGCGGTGCGGATCAGCAGGCGCCCGCCCTCCGGCATCGCGTCGCGGGCATTGACCGCGAGGTTCACGATCACCTGCTCGAACTGGTTGACGTCGGCCTTGACCGGCCAGAGGTCGCGGCCGTGCTTGAGGTCGAGTTCGACCCGCTCGCCGAGGAGGCGCTTCAGCAGCAGGGTGAGGTCGGACAGGGCCTCGCCGAGATGGATCACCTCCGGCCGCAGGGTCTGGCGGCGCGAGAAGGCCAGCAGTTGCCGCACCAGGCTCGCGGCCCGGTTGGCGTTCTGCTTGATCTGCATGATGTCCTGGAAGGCGGGATCGGCCGGGCGGTGGCTGGCCAGCAGCAGGTCGGAATAGCCGATGATCGCCTGGAGCACGTTGTTGAAGTCGTGCGCGATGCCGCCGGCGAGCTGGCCGACCATCTCCATCTTCTGGGCCTGGTTGACCTGCTGCTGGAGCTGGTGCTGGGCCGTGGTGTCGAGGGCGTAGAGGATCACCGCGCCTTCCGCGCCGCCCGCGGTGCCGGCGGGACTGAGCCAGATCCGGGCCGAGCGGTTGACCGGCGCCGAGACCCCGATCTCGACCGGCGGCACGTCGCCGCGTCCCTCCGCCGCCGCCCGGGCCGCCGCGTCGACGACGTGGCGATCGCGTTCGACGACGAAGTCGCGCACCGGCGGCCCCGCTTCGTCGCCGTCGCCGGTGCGCGGCAGGGTGCCGAAGAGCCGTGCGAAGGAGGCGTTGGCGCGCACCAGCCGCCCGTCGGCGGCGAGCGTCGCCACCGCGACCGGGCTGGTGTTGAAGAAGCGGTCGAAGCGCAGTTCGGCCGCCTGCTGCGGATCGTCGCTGCTTTCCTCGCCGGCCGACCGGTTGAGGACGAGGGTGCGCGAATCGCCCGGCCGGCCGTCCTGGCCGTAGGCGACGCGGTGATAGAGCCGGGCCGAGAGCGGATGGCCATTGCGCCGGCGCAGATCGAGGTCGAACCGGTCGGTGCGGACCTCGCCGGGCTCGCCCTTGCCGCCGACGAGGACCTGGCCGAGATCGTCGGGCAGGATCTCGGACAGGCGCAAGCCGCCTGAGCCGACCTGCGCCAGGTCGTGGCCGAGCCAGGCCGCGAGCGTCGCGTTCATGTAGACGACCGAGCCCTTCGGATCGACCGCCATGAAGCCCGCCGGCGCGTGGTCGAGGTAGTCGATCGCGTGCTGAAGCTCCTGGAAGACGTTCTCCTGGCGCTCGCGCTCATGGGTGATGTCGGCCACGCTCCACAGGGCCAGGGGCCGCCGCGGCAGGGGCAGCGGCCGCACGCCGATGCGGAACCAGGCGAAATCGCGCTCCGCCGTGCCGCCGGGCGGCGGCGCCATGCGGATCTCCTCCGACAGCGAGCGGCCCTCGCGCGCGGCCTGTGCGAGGCGGTAGACCGCCTCCGACACCTCGGGCGAGCCGACGAAGACCCGCTCGACCGGCCGCAGGTTAGTGAAGGTGTCACTGCCGGCGAGCTTCAGATAGGCGGCGTTGGCGTAGATCGGCCGGCCGCCCTCCTCCATGGCGATCATGCCGTCGGGCGCGGCATCGACCACCGCCTTGGTGACGTCGTTGCGGGTGCCCTGCCCGGTGAGCTGGATCGCCCCGATGGCGAAGGCGAAGAGGCAGAACACGCCCGCCATGGCCAGCAGCGCCAGCAGGCCGAGGATGATCGGCTGCGCCTGCTCGTTGGCGACGAAGCTCAGGCCCACCGCGGCGCCGACGAGGAGGCCGGCAAGCAGCAGGAGCAGGCTGACCCGGCCGGGCCGCTCGGAGCGGTCGAGGGCGGCCTCCGCCGCGGATGAGCTCAACTCCGGCATGTCGCCTCGACACTCCCCAGGGACCGGCGCCGCGTCCGGATCCCGATCCTGTTGCCCGTGAAAGGGCCGTCTCGTCCGTTCCCTAGCAGGCGCGGCGTTTCCTTGGAATGAAGCCGGGGATGAACCCGGTTCGGTCCGGGCGCCGGCTAGCGCCGGCGCCGCAGGCGCATCACGTAGCCGATCACCTCGGCCACGGCGCGGTAATGCTCGGGCGGCACCGCGGCGTCGATCTCGACGGTGGCATGGAGCGCACGGGCCAGCGGCGGGTTCTCGACCACCGGCACGCCGTGCTCGCGCGCCACCTCGCGGATGCGGAAGGCCAGGGCGTCGACGCCCTTGGCGACGCAGACCGGCGCGGCCATCCCGGCCTCGTAGCGGAGCGCCACCGCGTAGTGGGTCGGGTTGGTGACGATCACGCTCGCACCGGGCACCGCCGCCATCATGCGCTTCTTGATCCGCTGCATGCGGATCTGGCGCAGGCGCCCCTTCACCTCGGGATTGCCGTCCTGCTCCTTCAGCTCCTCCTTGAGCTCCTGCTTCGACATGCGCAGGCGCGCCCGCCAGCGGAAGCGCTGGTAGACGGCGTCGCCCAGGGTGACGACGACATAGGAGGCCAGCACCGCGCCCATCAGCCGCAGGCAGAGCGCGAGGGTGCCCTGGAGCACGCCCTGCGGCTCGAGCCGGGCGAAGGTTTCGAGCCGGTCGCGGTCCCCCCACAGGACCATGCCGGCGGCGATGCCGACGAGCAGGATCTTGACCAGGCCCTTGCCGAACTGGAACCACGCCTCCGGGCCGAACAGCCGCTTGAGGCCGGCCATCGGCGAGACCCGGCTGAATTTCGGCGCCAGCGTCTCGGTGGTCCAGACCAGGGGATGCTGGAACAGGCCGCCGACGAGACCCGCCGCCGCCACCGCGCCCATCGGCACCGCCAGGGCAAGGAGGCCGGCGAGGAGCGCCCGGCGGCCGAAGGCGAAGTAGCCGGCGGGATCCGAGGGCACCTCGTGCAGATGGGCGAGCAGGCCGCGCAGGTCGGTCAGCAGGCCGCGGGCGAGGGGCGCGGCGGCGACCATCAGCACCAGCGTGAAGGCGCCGAGCATCAGGAAGGTGTTAACCTCCTGGCTGGTGGCGACGTCGCCCCGCTTGATCGCCTCGTCGAGGCGTCGCTGGGTCGGGTCTTCGGTGCGGTCTTCCTGGTCGGCCTGCTCCGACATCCGCTCACGTCCTCCCGAGATCGGCCAGGAAGCGGCCGAGATCGTCGACGAACACCCCCATGATCACCCCGATCGTCGCCAGGAAGACCAGCATGCCGACCAGGATCGCCGCCGGGGTGGCGACGAAGAACACCTGCATCTGCGGCATCAGGCGCGAGAGCACGCCGAGGCCGAGGTTGAACAGGATGCCGAAGGCGATGAACGGCGCCGAGATCTGCACCGCCAGGGTGAAGCCGCGGGTCACCGCCTGCACCGCGAAGGCGGCGGCGTCGCCGGTGGCCGGCATGCCGACCGGCGGCATCAGGGCATAGGAATCGCGGATGCCGGCGAGCGCCAGGTGATGCAGGTCGGCGGCGAGGACCAGGGTGAGGCCGAGCAGGCTGAGGAAGCTGCCGAGCGTCGCCTGCTGGTTGCCGAGCGAGGGATCGACCGTCATCGCGTAGGAGAGGCCGAGCTGCTGGGCGATGATCGTCCCGGCGGTCTGGAGCGCCGCGATCACGGCCCGCACGCTCAGGCCCAGCACCAGCCCGACCGCGATCTCGCCGACCAGCACGCCGATGAGCGCCGTGCCGGTGCCGCCGGGCTCGGGCCCGGTGCCCCCGGGGAGCAGCGGGCGGGCGACCGGGAACAGCACCAGGGAGAGCAGCAGCGCGAAGGCGAGACGCAGGCGCGGCGTCACCATCGCCTCGCCGACGCCCGGCATCAGCATCACCAGCGTGCCGACCCGCGCGAAGGTGAGGAGATAGGCCGAGGCGAGGCCGGGGAGGAGGAGGTTCACGTCCGGGGCGACTCGGGCGAGCGGGGGATATCGGACTTGTTGGCCGGAATCCGCGCCCGCTCAACCCCCGGCGGCGATGCGGGCGGCGATACGGGTCATGTAGCCGGCCAGCGCATCGCCCATGAAGGGCAGCATCAGCAGCATCGCGGCGAAGACCGCGACAATCTTCGGCACGTAGATCAGGGTCTGTTCCTGGATCTGGGTCAGGGCCTGGAACAGCGACACGACGAGGCCCACGACCAGGGCGACGACCATCAGCGGGCCGGCGACCTTCAGGAAGGTGAGGATGCCGTCGCGCGCGACATCGAGGATGGCGAGGCCGGTCATCGGGCGCCAACGTTTCCTTAAATCTGCATCCGCATGATGTCCTCGTAGGCCGAGATCACCCGGTCGCGCACCGCCACCAGGGTCTGGAGCGCGGTCTCGCTCTCGGCCACCGCCGTGACGACGTCGACGACGTTGGCCTTGCCGGACGCGACCGCCATCGCCTGCCCGTCGGCGCGCTTGCCGGCTTCCGCCACCCCGTCGAGGGCGGAGGACAGGAGCTGGGTGAAGCCGCCCTCTCCCGCGCCGGCCCCGGCAATGCCGGAGGCGGGCGTGCGGCCCATGTTCTGGATCGCCGCGTAGGCGCCGGCGGCAAAGGCGTTGGTGGTCATGGTCAGGCCTTCAGGATGTCGATGGTGCGGGACACCATGCGGTTGGTGAGCGTGACCATGTTGAGGTTCGCCTCGTAGGAGCGCTGGGCCTCGCGCATGTCGACGGTCTCGACGAGAACATTGACGTTGGGCATCCGCACCATGCCGTTGGCGTCGGCGGCGGGGTTGCCGGGATCCTGCTTGGAGCGGAACGGGCTCTGGTCCTTGCGCACCTTGCCGAGATCCACCACCGAGGCGTCGAGCTCGCGGTCGACATGGTTGGTGAAGGTCGGGATCTTGCGCCGGTACGGCTCCGCGTTGGCGCTGGTGGGCGCCGAATCCGCGTTGGCGATGTTCTCCGAGATGACCCGCATCCGGCCCGACTGGACCTTGAGCCCGGACGCCGCGATGCCGATCGCCTTACTGAAATCCATGGAAACCACCTCGGAACGGTGTGAGGGAGGACCGGGAGGACGACGGCTCGCGGCGGGAGCCCGGGCGACGGAGGGTTCGGGGGGACCTATTTGCCGACCGCGATGCGGAGGGTCTGGAGGCTCTTGCGGTAGAGGAGGCTGGCGAGCTGATAGTCGCCCTGGTTGTCGGCGGCCTTCAGCATCTCGTCCTCGAGGCTGACGGCGTTGCCGCTCGGCATCATCTCGAAGCGCGTGCGGGCCCGTTCCTCCGGCGGGGAGGGCTGGCCGGTGCCGGCGAGATGCACGAGGCTGGTGCGTTCCAGGCCGACCCCCGGCAGGCCGGCGGCTGCCAGGGTGCCGTCGGGGCGGAAGCGCGGCGCCTTGAGGTCGTAGGCCCGGAAGCCGGGCGTGTCGGCATTGGCAACGTTCTCCGCCAGGACCTTCTGGCGCGTCTGCTGCCACTGCATGCGGTTGCGCAACATCGCGACGAGGGGGAGATCGGTGACCGACACGGGCGTGCCTTCCGGGTTCTGACCGGCACAATCTGCCTAGCGCATGGTTAAAAGCTGGTTAAGACGAACGTCGTCGCGCATCCCGCCCGGCCCGTCCGCAACGCCGCTCAAAGCTGTTAACGATATGTAAACGTCCCCTGCGCAGGCCCGGCACAGCCGTGCTAGAAGGCTCCCCATCGTCGGCGTGCCCCGCGTGCGCCTCATTTGAGAGACCGCGCTTTGCTCTCCTCGATCCTCGGGACGGACGGTTCGCCCTTGCTCTCCTACCTGATCGTCTTCCTGATCATGGTCGTGCTCCTCAGCCTGTTTGCCTTCGGGGCGAAGCGGTTCGCCCGGGGCCGCCTCAGCCTGGGGGGCAATGGCGGGTCGGGCCGCAGCCGGCAGCCGCGGCTCGGCATCGTCGACATCTACGAGCTGGACCGGCAGCGCCAGCTCATCCTGTTGCGCCGGGACAACACCGAGCACCTGCTGCTGGTCGGCGGTCCGAACGACGTGGTGGTCGAGCGCAACATCGTGCGGACCGGCACCACCCGGGTGGCGGCGGAACTGACCGACCGGTCGGAGCCCGACGGCCCCGAGGCCCCGCTCCCCCTGCCGGCGAGCACCGAGCCGGCGCCGCTCCCGCCGCCGTTTCCCGAGCCTGAACTGCCGCGGCCGCCAGAGCCGGAGCGGATGGCCGCCTTCGCGCCGCTGCCGCAGCAGGACGGCGCCGCCCCGGATCTGCCGCCCGAGCCGGCCCGGTCGACCTCGCGCTTCAACGCCTCGCGCCGGGTCGAGCCGCCGAGCCTGCGCCCCCGCCAGACGCCTCCGCCCCTGGAGCGCCCGGTCTTCGAGGCGCCGCCCGCCGAGGCGCCTCCCTTCATCGCGCCCGTGCCGCCGGTCGTGCCGGCCGCCCCACCGATGCCGCAGCCGGTGCTGCCGCCGGAGCCGGCCCCCGCGCCGGCCGGCACGCGCAGCGGAGAGCCGCGCACCGTGGATGCGGCGATCCTCAACGACATGGCCCGCCAGCTCGAAGAGGCGCTGCGACGGCCGTCCTCGGCGGTCGCGCCGGCCCGCCCCGCCACCGCC
>NZ_LABX01000174.1 GCF_001043915.1 Methylobacterium aquaticum
CGCCGGCGCCGGCGCCCTCCAGGCTCTTGAGTTCCTTCAGCAGGTCGTCGGGAGCGATGAGGTCGGGGTCGAACTTGATCTGGAACGAGGCGTTGGCCGGGCAGATCTCGGTGACGCCGCGGATGCGGCTGTCGCGCACCGCATTGGTGATCGAGAGGCTGCGGAAGAAGGCTTCGAGGGACATCGCCTCGTCGACCTCGACGAAGACGTGCTCGTCGCCACCGAACGTGTAGCGCATGATCGCGATGCCTCTTCAGGGGGTGAGCGGATGGGCGTCGAGCCACGCTTCGAGCCAGCGGGTGTGCACGTCGCCCGCCCGCACGGCCGGATCGGCGACGAGCGCCCGGTGCAAAGCCGCGGTGGTCGGCAGGCCCTCGACGGCGAGTTCGCCCAGCGCCCGCTCGAGGCGGGCAAGCGCGGCCTCCCGGCTCTCGTCGTGGACGACGAGCTTGGCCAGCAGCGAATCGTAGAAGGGCGGCACCGCGTAGCCGGGATAAAGCATCGTATCGACGCGCACGCCCGGCCCGCCGGGCAGGCTCACCCCCGTGATCGTGCCGGGCGCCGGCCGGAAACCGTTGGCCGGGTCCTCGGCGTTGATCCTGACCTCGATCGCGTGGCCGCGCGGGCGCACGTCTCCTTGCGACAGGCGCAAGGGCTCGCCCCCGGCGATGCGGATCATCTCGCGCACGAGATCGATTCCGGTGATCATCTCGGTGACGGGATGCTCGACCTGGATCCGCGTGTTCATCTCGATGAAATAGAACGCGCCGGTTCCAGCATCGTAGAGGTATTCGAGGGTGCCGGCGCCGCGATAGCCGACGGCTTTGGCAAGCAGCACCGCCGAGGCGCACAAGGATTCGCGGGCCTCGGGCGGGAGACAGGCGGCGGGCGCCTCCTCCCACACCTTCTGGCGCCGGCGCTGGAGCGAGCATTCGCGCTCGAAGAGGTGGATCGCGTCGCGCCCGTCGCCGAGCACCTGCACCTCGACGTGGCGGGCGCGTCCGACGAAGCGTTCGAGGTAGAGGCCGCCATCGCCGAAGGCGGCCTTGGCCTCGGCGGTCGCCTGCGGGATCAGGGTCGCGAGGTCGTCGGGATTCTGCGCCACCCGGATCCCGCGCCCGCCGCCGCCGGCCGCCGCCTTGATCATGACGGGAAAGCCGATCACTTCAGCCGCTGCACGGGCTGCGTCCAGGCCCTCGACCCGGCCCTCGCTGCCCGGCACGGTCGGCACGCCGGCCTGTGCGGCGATCGACCGGGCGGTCGCCTTGTCGCCCATCCGGCGGATCGTCTCCGGCGCCGGGCCGATGAAGATCAGGCCCGCCTCCTCGACCATGTCGGCGAAACCGGCGTTCTCCGACAGGAAGCCGTAGCCCGGATGGACCGCGTCGCAACCGCTCTCGATCGCGGCGCGCAGGACCGCCTCCTTGTTGAGGTAGGACTTGCCGGCATGGGCCGGGCCGATCTCCGCGACGGCGTCGGCGACGCGGGCGGGCAGCATCGCCCGGTCGGCGGCGCTCACCGCCTGGACGGTGGCGATTCCGAGTTCGCGGGCGGCGCGGATGATGCGCAGGGCGATCTCGCCCCGGTTGGCGACGAAGATCCGGCGGATCGCCATCGCGATCAGCCTTCGAGGTCGTAGAGCGGCTGGCCGGCCATCACCGCGTCCTCGTTCTCGACGTGGAAGGCCCGCAGGATGCCGGCTTCCTCGGCGAGGACCGGGGTGAAGGTCTTCATCACCTCGATCAGCCCGATCGTGTCGCCGACCGCGACCGGGTCCTGCTCGGCCTTGAACGGCGGGTCGCCGGGATTGGCCGCGCGGTAGAAGGTGCCGGGGAGCGGGGCCTGGATGGTCTTGAGCGCCATGGATGGTCCTACGGTCGATGAGGGATCAGGCGGCGTGCTCCAGCCCCTCCCGGCGGAGGGCCTGGCGCAGGGTGCGGGCGAGGTCGGCCGCCCCCGGCGTGTCGGAATGGATGCAGATGCTCTCATGGCCGACCGGCACGTCGCGCCCGCCCACCGTCGCCACCACCCCTTCGCGCAGCGCCCGCAGGCAGCGCGCGGTGCCGGCCTCGGCCTCGACGGGCGGGTGCTCGCGGGTGATGATCAGGCTGCCGTCGTCGGCGTAGTCGAGGTCGGCGTAGAACTCCGCCACCATCGTGTGGCCTCGCGCGGGATAGACGCTCTCGTGCAGCGTGCCGCGCATCCCGAGGATCGGCACCCGGAAGATGTCGGCGGCGTCGCAGATCGCCTCCGCGATCTCAGGCTGTCGCGCCGCCATGCCGTAGAGCGAGCCGTGCGGCTTGACATGGTTGAGGGCCAGCCCCTCCGCGTCGAGGAAGCCTTTCAGCGCACCGATCTGATAGATCAGGCAGTTCGTGAGCTCCTCGCGGCCGATCTTCATCTCGCGCCGGCCGAAGCCCTGGAGGTCGGGCAGGGACGGATGCGCGCCGACCGCGACGCCGTGGGCACGCGCCAGCCGCACCGTCGCCCGCATGTGGTTGAAGTCGGAGCCGTGGAAGCCGCAGGCGACGTTGGCGATGTGGATGTGGGGCATCAGCGCGGCGTCGTCGCCGAGGCGCCAGATGCCGAAGCCTTCGCCCATGTCGCAGTTGATCGAGACCATCGGGTCGCCTCCGGCTGGATCGCGAACCGGAGAGTTGCAAGCGTTCGCGCCATTGTAAAATCGGAAATCTGCGTGCCGGGTTTCGAAAAATCCGATACCTTCCTCACGGTCGAGGACCGGGCATGTCGATCTCGCTCAAGCAGATCCGCTACTTCATCGCGGCGGCGGAATCCGGCCGCATCTCGCAGGCGGCGGTGGAGCTGAACGTCTCGCAATCCGCCGTGACGGCGGCGGTGCAGCAGCTCGAAGCCTTGCTCGGCGTGCGCCTGTTCGAGCGCCACGCGGCCGGTGTCGCCCTGACGCGGGAGGGCAACCGCTTCCTGCTCCATGGACGCAACATCATGGCGGCGGTCGCCGAGGCGGTGCGCGAGCCGCGGGCGGCGGGCGCCGCCGTCACCGGCACGGTCCGGGTCGGGGTGACCTACACGGTGGCGGGCTATTTCCTGCCGCGCCACCACGCCCGCTTCGCCTCAAGCTTTCCCGGCGTGACGCTGACCCTGTTCGAGGCGCCGCGGGACGTGATCGAGCAGGCGTTGCTCGACGGCGCCCTCGACATCGCGGTCATGCTTGTCTCGAATCTCCAGGCGCGCGACGCGCTCGCCGCCGAGACCCTGATCCGCTCGCGGCGCCGGCTGTGGCTGCCCGCCGAGCATCCGCTCCTGCGCCAGGGCCGGGTGGGCCTGAGCGATGTCGCACGCCATCCCTACATCATGCTCACCGTCGACGAGGCCGGCCATACCGCCGGGCGCTACTGGGCCCTGACCCCCTTCCGCCCCGAGGTGATCTTCAGGACGTCCTCCGTCGAGTCGGTGCGCAGCATGGTGGCGGCGGGCATGGGAGTCACGATCCTCTCCGACCTCGTCTATCGGCCCTGGTCTCTGGAGGGGCAGCGCCTGGAGCGGCGCCAGATCGAGGACGAGATCCCGACCATGGATGTCGGTCTCGCCTGGCGGGCCGATACGGCGCTCACCCCTGCCGCCAGGACGTTCCGCGAGTTCGTCAACCTCGCCTGCGCGGGTCAGGGCTGAAGCCTCTCCATAGTTGTACTCATTCGTTCAGGCGACCGTCGGTTCGGCGACGGTCCGAATACACCAGCTTTCTCGGCTTCCATCCGGAGGAGACCCGATCTCCGGGGCAATCCCAGATTTCGCGTTCGGCCCCCTCGCGGACGTCCTGATGGGGACGTGGGCGCCCGAGCGCCCGCAGGACCGCCCGTTGCCGGAGAACGACCTCCAGGCGCCGGGGCCCTGGCGCCCTGAAGATCGCCTGCAATTTTTTGCAAAATTTTGCCGCCGCGATTCCTAACGGCGGCTCAGCAGGAATGCCTCTCGCGGCCACCGCAGAGAGCTTTTTCTGTGGCCTGGAAGCCGGTCCCGAGACCCCGGGTACAACGCCCCTGAGGGGCCCGTCCGTTGTATCCCTGCTCGTTCGGGACCTCCCCTCAGCGCGAGGGAATGCCCGTAAGTCGTTGCAAGGTCACAGGAAAGGGGTTGGAGCGGGTGAAGGGAATCGAACCCTCGTATTCAGCTTGGAAGGCTGCTGCTCTACCATTGAGCTACACCCGCGGCGGCTGCCCAGATAGCACGGTCGATCCGGGTTGAGAAGCGGGGCGATGTCACGGATCGCCCCGGTCCGCGCCCTATTCGGCCACGAGCTTGTAGGGCTGGCCTGCCCGCACCGGCACGCCCCTGTCGAGCCCGTTGAGGACCTGGAAGCGCTCGAGCGGGCGGTCGACGGCCGTCATGCGCTGGGACAGGCTCTCGGCGGTGTCTCCCGGGGCCGCGGTGACAACCTGGATGCGCAGGGGCTTGAGGCTGCGCGCCTCCTCGGGCGTCACCAGGGCGACGCTGGAGAGCCAGCGGCCGAAGGCCGGCTCCGGATCGGTATTGCCCTTGGCCGCCATGATCATCCGGAAGGTGTTGGTGCCGACCCGCACGGCCGCGAGGCGGAAGAACCATTCCTTGCCCTTCGAGACCGCGGTGACGCTCGGGAAGCCGTTCAGCATCCGGTTCTCGAAGCTGCCGGTCTCGATCGCGTCGTTCCAGGTCGCCTTCAGCACCTCCTCGAGCCCCTGGCCGGCATGGGTCTCGACGGCGTCGAACAGCAGGCGGCGGTTGCCGTCCGGGGTGGTGCCGAGCACCGCGCGGGCGGTGTTGTCGAGCCCGAAGCCCTCTGGCGCCTCGAAGGCGACGCCGAGGCGCGGGTGGATGAAGCGGCGGCCGCGAATCAGCCCGTCGGCCGGGTTGTCGCCATAGGCGATGCCGTCGATCGCCGCGAGGTAGCGGTTGCGGTCGTCGACGCCGAGACCGGGCGCGCCGATGCGCCGCGCCGCCTGCGTCACCTGGGTGATGCGCTCGGGCGTGCTCGGGTGGGTGGCCAGCATGTCGGGCTCGGAGGCGAGCCCCGACCCTGCCCGCAACGCCGTGGTGCGGTTGAGCGCGGTGAGGAAGCGCGCCGCGCCGAACGGATCGTAGCCGGCCCGGGCCAGGGTGCGTACCCCGGTCTGGTCAGCCTCGAATTCCTGGGCCCGCGAGAACCGGGCCAGCACGAAGCGGGACTGGTCCTGAAGCAGGGCCCCGGTCGCCGGATCGTTGAGGACGTCGGCCACGACCTTGCTGACCAGCTCGGAGCGGAGCGCCATCTCGGTGCGCGCGCTGGCGTGGCGCAGGGTCACATGGGCGATCTCGTGCGCCAGGACCGCGGCGAGTTCCGAGGTGTCGTCGGCAAGCGCCAGAAGCCCGCGGGTGACGTAGAGGCGGCCCGTCGGCAGTGCGAAGGCGTTCACCACCGGCGAATCGAGCAGCGTCACCGCGTAGGTCTCGTCCGGGCGCTCCGTCGCCTTGACCAGCCGGTCGGTGACGTCGCTGACGAGGCGGAGCGCCGCCGGCGCCCGGTACTCTCCGCCGAACGAGGCCACGAGCTTGGCGTGGTCGGCGTCGTTGGCCGGGCGGTCGCGCCCGGTGGTGCGCGGCGCCTCGGGCGGCACGACGGCCGCCACCGGCGCGAGCGCGCCGGTCTGGTCGGACGTGCAGGCGGCGACGAGCAGCGCCAAAGCCGCCGCCGGCACGACGACAGCCGCCCGCATGCCCGCAGCCGCAGGTCGGACGATGGCCGCGCGCGCCGCCGGCCGTGTTCGCGTGAAGGACCACCCCATGGCGATCAGCGCCGCGGCGCCTGCTCCTCGTCCAGCATCTCGATCATCTCGGCCGCGCCGATATCCAGGGTCGGTCCGCGCCACAGCTCGACGATGCCGCGAGCCCGCACGCGCCGCCCTCGAAGCGCCACGGAAGAGAAACCACGTTCGAGCATGATCCGCCAAGTGCGTTTCGACACCGTGACCGTAGCACCGTCCGCGCCGAAAGGCGCGAAGTTGAGATAGGTCCTCCGTGCCCGCTCGCCCACGTTGCGCACGCGGCCCTCCACGACCGCGAAGCGGCCTGCGAGCGCGACGAGGCGCGCCACGTCCTCGGTCGGCACCGGCGGCGTCCCGGCCCAGAGCCCCTGCCCTGCCCGTCGGGCCGCATCCTCCAGCGCCAGCAGTCCCGGCCGGCACAGGCTGTCGCTCTCTCCGGCATCGACCTGGACCAGGCCGGCCGCGACGAGGCCACCGGCGAGGTCGACCGGCTCCCCGTCCCGGGTCGTGGCATCCAGGGTGATTCGGCCCCATCGGTCCGCGTCCGGCGCCTCGCGGGTGACCAGCGGCCGGCCCGCCTGCCCGGCGAGCCACGCCCGCGCGGCCTCGGCGGCAGCCGGGTCGTCGGGCCAGCGCACCCCGTCGAGGCGTCCCCGCCGCCCGGAGGCGAGGACGAGTTCGCCCCGCGCGGCGACCGACTCGATCCGGTCCTGCCCGGCGATGCGGCCCCGGCAGGCCGGCGGCTCACGCCCACGGGGGCTCGCCGCCGCCGCGGCCCCGGCGAGGCCCCCGGCGAGGAAGGCGAGGCCGAGGCCCGCCGCGATCCGTCCTCTCATGGTGGACGCCATCTCCAACCCATCATCCGCGAGGTTGGCGAAAAGAGACCGAGATGGTAAGAGGGCGCCGTGGGTCTCCGTAGCTCAGCTGGACAGAGCACAGGTTTCCTAAACCGAATTGGGCGTCGCGCCGGGAAACCGCGCGGCGGATCCGCTCAAATTCGGGGAAAGCGTCGAGCCGTGCGCGGTTTCACGCCGATCCCGAGCCAAGCCCGGCCGCCAGGCCGGGAAGGTGTAGAGACTAGACGGGCGGCACCTAAGGGCCTGTTGCAGGTCTACGGTGAAGGGATAGTCCAGACCACGAACGCCTCGCGGCGGCGGCGAAAGCCGAAGTGGGATGAAACCTGGGGTCGCAGGTTCGAGCCCTGCCGGGGACGCCACGCTTTGCCGAGCCCTGTCCGCCATGGCCTTCGGCCATGCCGTGCGGTGGGCGCGACTGTCGTCAGGACCGGGATGCCGTCGCGTGCCAGCAGGGCGACCCGCTGGTGCGGGCGTTTGCGGGCGTCGGGAGGGTCCTTCGCTTGGCGCCGCGTGGAGGCCGCCTAGGCGCAACCCTCGCCGTTCACGCTTGCGCGTGGCCCGGACTCCTCACTCCCGCCTTGTTTGCGGCGCCTCCTGCCTCCCGACCCGGCCGCCGACGCGCGGCTCGACACCGTTTCAGCGAGGCGTTCCCATGCGTTTCATCGGCCTTTTCGGCGCCCTCCTCTCCGTCGCTCTCGTCCTGACGGTCGGCGCCCTGTTCAGCCTCCTGGCGGCGCCGGTCCGGGCGGCCCTGGCGTTCCGGCGCGCCTGACGCCGCCCTGCGCCCGCGCGACGCCGATCACGCCGCGGCGCGCGCAAGCCAGATCGCCGCGGAGAGTCCGACGCCCGCGGCGCCGATGAACCCGACATACAGTGCGAGCGTCGGATCGACATGCGTGTGGGCGTAGCCCGGCTTGCGGGGAGACAGGCGCCATCGGTCCTTGATCTCGGCGAGGCGGGCCCTGGCGATGTCCTTCGGCGAGAGCGGGTTGCCCCCCGCCTCCTCGCAGGTGCCGAGCATCGCCATGCCGGGATCGAACACCTCGACCTTGTCGCCGCTTCGGCCGGAATCGATGTCGCCCTTGAGCATCGCCGTGTTGGGGCTGGGGGCATCGACCGGCGCCGGCGGCACCGCGCGCTGCGCCGACAGATGGGGGGGAACGTCGCTGTCGTAACTCATGACCATGACTCGCGAGACAGGGATCTCCCGGGACTACGTCCGCCGCGGGATGAAGTTCGCGGCGGGCCCGCCCGTGCCCTGCGGCACGACGACCGGTCGGGTGATCGAGCGGTGACGCCATGTGGGCGATGGGGACGTCGTCCGATTGGCGGGGTCCGCGCGGGCTCCTGCCACGCAGGTGCACCCTCTCCCGCGTCGTCTCGCACGCTCGGCCATCGGCCGCTTCCATCCGGTACAAAAGGCGCGCGGAAGGGCGGAACGATGCGATGCAACATGAGTTGATGCAGTGCAGCATCGTGGCTTGTGCCGGGTGCTGCAGCCCTCCTTAGGGCGTTTCCTCCCTGACTGAAGCCGCTCGCGAGGGCGGCTTCTTTTTTGGACGGAGGGCCATCGGCGTGTCGCGCGTGCGAGGGCGGTCCCGGCCGTGACCGGGCTGCGATGTCATCCCCCGTGCGTTCCTTCCGCCCGCCTCCGCCGGTCGTCGATGGCACGGTCGATGATGCCGCCGACCATCAGGGTCGCGAACAGGAAGCCCGTACCGAGCGCCAGCGGCCGAGAGGCGCCGAGGCGGCAAGACGATGCCGAGCGCCGCCGTCACCCAGATCGCCGCGGCGGGGGTGAGGCCGTGGGCCCGGCCGAGGCCCGCGCGCCTGACGATCGCGCCGGCGCCGAGGAAGCCGATTCCCGTGATGGTCCCCTGGATCACCCGGCTGGCATTGGCGCCGGTCGCGTCGTCGGAGAAGCCGGACCCGGCGATCGCCGCCGGGGCCGCGCGGGGGGCGACCCGCGCCCACCTCTTCGGCTGGGATCGTGAGGACGCCGGGGCCGCGCGGAGGGCGACCAGCCTCCCGGCCAGGATGGCGGCGCCGAGGCGCAAGCCCGATGTCGGTGGTGGAGAGCATCGCCGCTCACCAAGGCCGGCCCGCGGCGGGGATCGGGATGCGCCATCCCGGTCCTCATGCGGCCCTGTCCCGGCCCGTCTGCTTGGCGTGGTAGAGGGCGCGGTCCGCCCGCGCCATCGTCTCCTCGATCGACCGATCGTCCCTCCGGGACAGGGCTACGCCGAGGCTCGCGGTCCAGGCGGGCAGACCCGGCACCTCGCGCGTGGCCTCCCGCACTCGGTCGGCGAAGGCCCGTGCCTCGGGCAGTGTCGTGCCGCGCAGCACCACCGCGAACTCGTCGCCTCCGAGCCGGACCACGAGATCGTGCGGCGAGGGGAGCCGGACGGTGACGACCGCCACCAGTGCCTTGAGCACCGCGTCGCCGACCGCATGGCCATGGCCGTCGTTGAGGGCCTTGAAGTGGTCGAGATCGACCAGGACCACGGCCGTGCCGGCCGTCGGGGAGCCCGGCAGGCGTGCCGCGAGGCCGGCCCGGTTCAGGGCACCGGTCAGCGGGTCCTGCTCGGCGAGGAGGCGCAGGCGTGCCTGCGCCCGCTCGCCCGGCATGGCCAGGAGGCCGAGATGGAGGAGCCCGAGAAGCAGCTGGTCGGAGAGCATCGGCAGGAGCGCGGCGAGTTGCATGGTGCCCACCCCCACCGCGTCGAAGGCGAGGTCCGCCGCATAGGACGGCAGATAGCCGAGCAGAGCCACCGCGGCGATGCGCTGCCCCCGGCCCGGGACGCTCGTCTGGCCAAGGAGCAGGATGACGCCGATGGTTCCGGTATTGACGGCGATCATCGCCGTACCGAGCATCCGGCACGGCCAAGCCGCCGCCTCGCTGGGGGCAAGGCCCAGGACCAGGAGCGGCAGGGCATAGGCGAGGCCCGGCGAGAGACCCAGAACCCAGAAGCGGACCGGAACGCCACGCCCGTCCTCGAATTGCCGGACGCCAGCGAGGAGCAGCGTGCTGGTCACGCCCAGGCTGGCGAAGAGCAGAGCCGTGACGACGTGATCGGTCGTGACGGCGAAGCCGACCAGAATGAACGCATAGCCACCGGCGCTCGCCGCCCAGCAGGGCCAATGCGTTTCGCTCCGGCGCCCGGCCCACAGCACCAGGAACACCGCCGCGAAAGCGCTCGTGGCCAGGCAACTGCACAGGCGCAGGGTCGTGATGTCCGGCAAAGGCAGCATCGGCAGGCGGGATCGGCGCCGGGAGGAACGCGAACGGGACGGATCGCCACTGTTGCACGCCAGCCGTTAAGGGCCGGTATCGGTCCCCGGGAGCCGGACGCCGGCGCTCCGCCCGGTCCGATCCACGCGCCGTCATCCGGTATGACGAATGAAGCGTTCGGCCAAAGCGCGGGCATTTACGCGATCGCAACGATCGGAAAGCAACAATCCGCCCGTTGCCTTCCATGCCGCGGCGCGACGCGCGGGCAGACCTGCGAGTCGGGAGATGGCCGGGAAACCTGCGGATTACCGCGACGTGCATATCGGCAGCCTGATCGAGGAGCGGCGCCTGCGGGCCGGCCTCAGCCGGGAAGCGCTCGCCGGCCCGCTCGAGGTCTCGCTCTCCCAGCTCGGCAAATACCTCAAGGGTGCCAACCGTCTGAGCGCGACGGACCTCGACGTCGTGGCGCGCGTGCTCGGCGTGCCGGTCGGGTTCTTCTTCGAGAGCATGCCGGGCCGCGATGCGCCGCAGCCCGGCCTCAGCGACCGGCCGCAGGCCCGGCTGGAGGCGCTGGAGGGATGGAGCGGCTTCGCCGAGGCGGTGGCCCGCGCGGCCGACACCCATCTCGACGACGATCGCCGCCAGGCTTTGGGCAGCCTCGTGCGCGCCGTCGACCATGCGCTGTCCGGGCAACAACCGTTCGATAAAGCGAACGCCTCCGGTCCATCGGATTGACGTTCGGGATTCCGGCTGCCAGAACCCCGCGACCGAAGTGTCGGGTCGCAATCGGCCGAGCGGCCGCACCCGACGAAACCATGGGGGCTTCGCAGGCCATGCCGCGTTCCAACTATTTGTTCACGAGCGAGTCGGTGTCCGAGGGTCATCCGGACAAGGTCTGCGACCGCATCTCCGACACCGTCGTCGACGCCTATCTGGCGGTCATGCCGGAGGCCCGGCTCGGCGTCGAGACCCTGGCGACCACCAACCGCATCGTGATCGCCGGCGAGGTGCGCGGCCCCGATTCGGTCACCTTCAAGGACCTGGAAGAGCTGACCCGCGAAGCCGTGAAGGACATCGGCTACGAGCAGGACGGCTTCCACTGGAAGAACAACGACGTCGCCATCTACCTGCACGCCCAGTCCGCCGACATCGCCGTCGGCGTCGACGCCGCGGGCAACAAGGACGAGGGCGCGGGCGACCAGGGCATCATGTTCGGTTACGCGACCGACGAGACCCCCGCCCTGATGCCGGCGCCGCTCTACTACGCCCACAAGATCCTCAAGGACCTGGCCGATGCCCGCAAGGGCAAGGTTGGACCGGCCGCCGTGCTCGGTCCGGACGCCAAGAGCCAGGTCACCGTGCGCTATGCCGACGGCCGCCCGGTCGAGGCGACCCAGATCGTGCTCTCGACCCAGCATCTCGACGAGTCGCTCGACTCGGCGGCGGTCCGGGCGATCGTCGAGCCCTACATCCGGGCGGCGCTTCCTGAGTCCTGGGTCACCGACCAGACGGTGTGGCACGTCAACCCGACCGGCAAGTTCGTGATCGGCGGCCCGGACGGCGATTGCGGCCTGACCGGGCGCAAGATCATCGTCGATACCTATGGTGGCGCGGCGCCCCACGGCGGCGGTGCCTTCTCGGGCAAGGACCCGACCAAGGTCGACCGCTCGGCGGCCTATGCGGCGCGCTACCTCGCCAAGAACGTCGTCGCCGCCGGCCTCGCCCGCCGGGCCACGATTCAGCTCGCCTACGCCATCGGCGTCGCCAAGCCGCTGTCGATCTATGTCGACCTGCACGGCACCGGCGAGGTCGACGAGGCCAAGCTCGAGTCGGTCCTGGGCCAGCTCGTCGACCTGTCGCCCCGTGGCATCCGCACCCATCTCGGCCTCAACAAGCCGATCTACGCCCGCACCTCGGCTTATGGCCATTTCGGCCGCGAGCCTGAGGCCGATGGCGGCTTCTCGTGGGAGCGCACCGACCTCATCGGCCAGCTCAAGAGCGCCCTGGCCTGATCCGGCGCCCCGGTGCTAACGGGGCGTCCCCACGCGCCCCTTCTCGGCACCGGGACACCATGGACGACCACGACACCGACGCAGGCCCCGAGCGGGCCCGCGCCTTCTACGGCCGGCGCAAGGGCAAGCGCCTGCGCCCGGGCCAGGAGGAGCGCCTCGCCGGCCTCCTGCCGCGCCTGCGCCTGCCCGAGGCCGGCCGCCTCGCCCCCGCCTCCCTGTTTCCGCGCCCGGTCGCGGAGACCTGGCTCGAGATCGGCTTCGGCGGCGGCGAGCACCTCGCCGCGCAGGCCCGGCTCAATCCCGGCACCGGCATCATCGGCTGCGAGCCCTTCGTCAACGGCGTGGTGAAGCTGCTGCGCACCCTGGACGACGAGGGCATCGACACCGTCCGCCTCTGGGATCGGGACGCGATGGAAGTGTTGCCGCGCCTCCCCGATGCCAGCATCGGGCGCGTCTTCCTGCTCTATCCCGATCCCTGGCCGAAGCGCCGGCAGCGCAAGCGCCGCTTCGTCTCGGATGAATCCCTGCGCGAGATCGCCCGGGTTCTGACGCCCGGCGGCGAGTTCCGATTCGCCTCCGACATCGACGATTACGTCGGCTGGACCCTGGTCCGCGCCGCCCGTTGCCCCTCCTTGCGCTGGACCGCGACAAGCGGCACCGACTGGACCACGCCCTGGCCGGAATGGCCCGGTACCCGCTACGAGGCCAAGACCACGGCCGAGGGGCGCCGGCCCACATATCTGACCTTCGAGCGGGTCTAGAGCATTGTCCGACGAACCGGTATCCACTTCGTCGGACAATGCTCCAGGCGGACGAGGCTTTGGACTGCCAACACAAGTGTGCTTAGGCGCTGATCCCCGCCCGATGCCGGCCCGCTGAAGCGGGCATCGGCCCGGAACGTGCTCGGGCGCACCGCGCACGGGGCCGGATCGGCCGACCTTGCCGCCGGACCCGCGGAGAGGCATGGTTTTCGCCGCGAAACCGCCAAGCCGGGCCGGGCGGGGCATGTCGGCTCGGGACGTCGTGCGGCGGAACGGGTGCGCCCGACCTCCGTCACCCGTTGACCAGGATTGCGCCGCCTTGGATCAGAGGCCCGACGTCGCCCCCGGCCTGCCGGACGAACTTCTCCCCCGCTTCGCCTTCGATGGCGCGCCGGTCGCCCTCGCCTGCCTGAGTGGACCGGACCGGCGGATCCTCGCCGCCAACCCGGCCTTCGGTGCGCTGCTGGGCATGGACCCGGGCGCCCTGGGTGGTCGTCGCCTCGCTGATCTCGGCCACGCGCAGGGCTCCTCGGCCGGTCCGGACCTCCCCTGGGACGCGTGGTGGCATCGCGCCGACGGGTCGCCGCTCCGGGTCCGGCTTCGGGCCGGGCCGGAGCGGGGCGGCTGCCGGATCGTCGCGGTCGAGGCCGTCGACGGCCTGGCCGAGCCAAGCCATCGGGAGCAGGCCCATCTCGCGCTCGCCTCGGCCGGCCTGGGCGAGTGGAGCTGGAGCCTGGCCGATGGTCGCGTCACCCTGTCGGACCGGGCCGCGACGATCCTGGGTTATCCTGCCGGCGCGACGCCGGGCTGGGCCGAGTTGCAGGCGGCGGTCGCCCGCGACGATCTCGAACGGATCCGCGCCACGGTCCAGGATGCGGTCGCCAAGGCGATCCCCTGCGCGGTGGAGATGCGCTTCCGCCGGGCGGATGACGGCCAGGAAGCCTGGGTCTCCGCCCGGGGCCAGGCGACTCTGGCGCCGGACGGGACGCCGACCGGCATGATCGGCGTGGTCCAGGACGCGACGGCCCGCGAGGAGGCGCGGCGCGCCCTGCATGACCGCGAGCAGCGGCTGCGGGTGGCGACCACGGTGGCGGCCCTGGGCATCTTCGAATGGCACGTGCTCGACGACCAGTCGCTCTGGGAGAACGAGCGCATGTGGGAGATCTTCGGCCGCCGGCCGCAGGACGGCACCATCAGCATGCGGGAATTCTTCCGCACGGTGGTCCACCCGGAGGACAAGGCGTCCTTCCGCCGCGCCGTCGCTGCGGCGCTCCACGGCGACGGGGTGCTGCATGCCACGACCCGCATCCGCCGACCGGACGAGGACGGGGCCGAGGTCTGGCGCACGATCGAGATGGCCGGACGCTTCGAGCGCGGCGGGCCTGCCAGCCTGCCGCGGCGCCTGATCGGCGTCGTCGCCGACATCACCGACCGACGTCTCGCCGAGGAGCGCCAGTCGCTGCTGATCCGCGAGCTGCACCACCGGGTGAAGAACACGCTGGCGACCGTGCAGGCCATCGTCGGCTCGACCGCCCGGACGGCGTCGAGCATCGACAGCTTCTACGAGGCGTTCGTCGGCCGCATCATGTCGCTCGCCCATACCCACTCGGTGCTCACCGAGGATGTGTGGCAGACCGCCTCCCTGCGCGGCCTCCTGGAGAACGAGCTGCGCCCCTATGCCGATGGCGAGATGCGGCCCGGCACCGGCGGGCGCGTCGAACTCGACGGCCCGGCGGTCGACCTGCCCTCCGAGATCGCGGTGCCGATCGGCATGGCGATCCACGAACTGACCACCAACGCCGCCAAGTACGGGGCGCTGTCGAACCGGACCGGCCGGGTGCGGATCGGCTGGAGCCTCGAGCCCGGGGCGGACCGGCCGCGTCTGCGCTTCCACTGGCAGGAATCCGGCGGCCCCGCGGTGGCGCCGCCGACCCGCCAGGGCTTCGGCTCGCGCCTGCTGCAACGGGTGCTCACCACCCAGGTCCAGGCCGAGGTCGCCACCGACTACGCGCCCGGCGGCCTCGCCCTGACGATGCTGGCCCCGCTGCCGGCGCGCAACGCCGCGCTCAACCCCCTGGCGGGGCTGTAGGCGACCGTCCGGCCGCTCAGCCGTTGCGGGTGCGGGCCGCGCCCTCGCCGCCGGCGTTGCGGAAGAGCTTCAACTCCTCGATCGACGCGAAATGGAAGCGCCCGGCCGGGGTATCGGCGTCGATCGTCCCATCGGCATACATCGTGTAGGTGTTGCCGCCGGAGAAGCCGTTGATCGGCACGTA